>JAFOXE010000238.1 GCA_017425765.1 Paraprevotella sp.
AGCGCATGAATACCGAGTTTCCTATTGCCACCAAATTACTAATAGAAGATGTGTTGGCCATAGGTAAAGTTAATGAGCCTCGCATTGAGCAGCGTTTGCGCCATTATTGTTTGGACTCTACAGTTCAAGTCCTTTTCCAAGATGTACACCGTACTTTTTCTGATGTGTCCGACATTCAAAAGGAACTGTATCAGGTGTTTCAGGCTCTGAAAGACGCCGATCCTTCCTTTCGCATTCCTCGTTTGTACACACAGATTTCAGCATTAAATCAAAGCATAGTTATCGGTGATAGTATTGTAGGAATTAGCTTGGATAAGTATTTAGGCGCCGATTATTCGTTGTATAAGTCTTATTATTATCCTTATCAATTGCGCTCCATGACACGTGAACGTATTGTTCCAGATGTGTTGATATTCTATTTAATGAGCGAATACCCTCTGCGTGAGGAGAGTTCTCATGCAGTGTTGGATCATATCATACAATGCGGGAAGATGAACTGGATCGTGGCTCGTTTGCGTGGTAATATATCTATGGAGGAACAAATAGGGTTTGACCAGCGTCACACCGATTGGTGCACCAACAATGCGAATAAGATATGGGAATGGGTGCATAAGGAAAAGGTGCTTGAGAGTACTGAAATTACCATGTGGAAGATGTTGATGCAACCACGTGAATATACCGAGGGATTGGGTGACACTTCTCCAGATCAAATAGGGTTGTGGTTGGGAATACATGTGGTAGACGAATTTATGAAACGTAATCCCAACCTCAGTATAGGAGAACTAATGCAGATGACTGATTACCGCAGAATATGGCTGGAATCTGGTTGTGCACAGAATTAAAAAAGATGGAAACAGCACTATATTTACTCCCTGTAACTTTAGGCGAAACCCCCATAGAACAGGTCTTGCCTCCTTATAATCGTGAGATTATTCTGCAGATAAAACACTTTATTGTTGAGGATATTCGTTCTGCAAGACGTTTTTTGAAGAAGGTTGACCGCAACATCAATATTGACGAACTTGAGTTTTATCCGATGGGAAAGCATGCATCTGTCGATCTATTTGCCGAATACTTAAAGCCTTTGCAAGCTGGTTGTTCAATGGGCGTAATTTCAGAAGCCGGTTGTCCGGCCGTAGCCGATCCCGGAGCAGACGTAGTAGCTATAGCTCAACGAAAAGGTCTTCGTGTAATTCCATTGGTGGGCCCATCATCGATGATTCTTGCTGTGATGGCTTCCGGATTTAATGGTCAGAGTTTTGCATTCAACGGTTATTTACCTATTGATAGTGGCGATCGTGTAAAGAAGATTAAGCAATTAGAGGGTAGGGTGTACGCCGAATATCAAACCCAACTTTTTATTGAAACACCCTATCGTAATGCAAAACTTATGGAAATGCTCTTGCAAACTTGTCGTCCTCAAACCAAAATTTGTGTGGCAGCAGGAATTACTTGTCCGGAAGAGTACATTTGCACGAAGACGGTTCTGGAGTGGAAAAAAACGAAGTTGCCCGATTTAAGTAAGATTCCCGCCATCTTCCTTATATATAAGTAAATGTTTCTTTAGATTTTACTCTATAATTTTTATCCCCGATATGAAGTTTATGTTGAATTCATATCGGGGATAAGTTGTGTGGATACGTCTTATTTAGGCATTCTTTCTCATCTTATTCCTTCAAGTTCTTGATGAAGAAATTAGAGATGCTAGAGAATAAGTGATTACGTGTGTTTCCACCAAAGATACTGTGGTTGCGATTGGTGTAAGTAAGCATTGTAAAATACTTGTCGGCTTGCACCAGAGATTCTGTGTATTCGGCCACGTTGCGGAAATGTACGTTATCGTCGGCCAAACCATGGCATATGAGCAATTCTCCGTGCAGTTGGTTTGCTCTAGCCATAGGGTTGCGTTCGTATCCTGTTGGGTTTTCCTTAGGTGTACGCATGAAACGTTCGGTGTATACTGTGTCGTAGTAACGCCAACTTGTAGGAGGTGCCACGGCCACACCGGCGGCAAATACCGGACGACCTTCGCTCATACTCATTAGTGTGTTGAAACCGCCAAAGCTCCATCCCCAAATACCAATATTGTCCTTGTCAACATACGGAAGTGAGCCCATGTAGATAGCAGTTTCTACTTGGTCTTTTGATTCCAAGTCGCCCAAGTTTAGGTATGTGCAACGCTCAAAAGCAGCGCCACGTCCGCCTGTCCCACGTCCGTCTACGCACACCATGATGAAGCCTTGCTGAGCCATGTATTGTTCGTACAAGGTTCCACCCATGTTTCCTGCATTCCAAGAGTCCACTACTTGTTGTGAACCTGGGCCGCTATATTGGAACAAAATAACCGGATACTTATGGCTTGCATCAAAGTTGGCGGGCTTTACCATATAACCATTAAGTTCTACACCTTCGCTAGTGGTGAAGGTGAAGAATTCGCGTGAACCCAAGTTTAATTTAGACAGTTTTTCATTTAGGGCCTTGTTGTCCACCAAAACTTTCAATGTTTTTCCCTTGTTGTCGCAGAGAGATGTAATGGGTGGTGTGTTGATGTTTGAATATACATTCATAAAGTATTTCAAACTTTTACTGAACACAGCACTATTTTGTCCCACTTGTTGAGAAAGTTTTGTGGTTTTTCCTTTCGAGTCTGTGCGATATACGGCAGTTCTCATTGGACTTTCTTGATTACTTGCATAGTAGAAGTCGCCTGTCTTTTCGTCCATTCCGTAGAAGTCGGTTACTACGAATGCCCCGGTCGTAACCTTTCTCAACAGCGTGCCGTTAAGATTATAATGGTACAAATGATTGTAACCATCGCGTTCACTCATCAATACGAAACTATTCTTGTAGAACTTAAGGTGTGTATATACTTGCTCTGTAATGTATTTGTCTACATTGTCGCGAAGAACAAGTTTACATTCGGTAGAACGAGGGTTGGCCATATATACATCCAAACAATCTTGATGACGGTTTTGTGTAAAGATTGCCAATTTGTCGGCATCGTCAGTGAATTTGATGCGAGGGATATAACCGTCAGCCGTCAGAGGCAATTTCATTTCACGGATGACACGTGATTTGATATCGTAGGTATGCACGGTAACGGTTGAATTTGTTTCGCCTGCTACAGGGTACTTGTATTCGTAACGACCTGGGTACAAGGCATATTCATCTTTAGTCGGCGTACTACCCTTATACCATGGGAATGAGTATACGGGAACCTTTGATTCATCGTAACGAATCCAGGCTATCATCGTATTGTCAGCGTTGAAGTCGAAGGAACAGTTTGTTGCGAATTCTTCCTCATATACCCAGTCGGGAATACCATTGATAATTTCGTTGAACTTACCGTCTTTCGTGATTTGACTTTCGCTATTATTAAATAGAAGTTTTACAAGGAATAGATTGTTGTCGCGTACGAAGGCCACCATGTTTCCGTCGCGTGAGAACATGGGAACTTGTTGCGGGCCATTTTCAGATAATGGAACAAGCGTTTTATTGCGTACGTTGTATAGGTAATATTCAGCTGTAAACGAGTGTCTGTAAATGGCTTTTGTCTTTGTTTGAATAAGGATGTTGCTCTCGTCGGGCGACATTATGTAGCCATCAATTCCATTGAGTTTTGCACCTCTGGCTGTGTTTACATCAAAGATAATGCCACTTTGTTCACCGTTTTTGAACGAGTATGATACGATTTGTTTGCGATCCGGACTGATTCTGGCAAAACTTTCGCCGTCGTTCAAAGGATTTACGCCATAGATTCTTTCGGCCGAATAATGTCCACCACAAAGGTCTTTTAAGGTTAGTTCGTTTTGGGCATGTGCATAACCCACCGCCAAAAGGCACCACAAGAGTGCTAAAAATGTTCTTTTCATAAATATAATAAGGTGTAGTTTTCTTTTCACAAAGATAGTGAATCTTGCAGCCTAAACGCCTATGCCTTTCTTTTTTAACATTGGTTTAACCTAATTACAAAGGTCTAAAAGTGCGTGTGATGTCCTGCACATCTGCTTTTTTCACTATCTTTGTATCGGCCTGATAAAAAATACGTATGGAATCTCCTTATTTATATACCGATTTTAGTAGTTTTCTGCAATGTGAGTTTCCGTTTAAGGTGCAGAAAATTTCTTTGAATGCCGGTTTCTCATGCCCCAATCGTGATGGCACGAAGGGATGGGGTGGGTGTACCTATTGTAACAACCAGACCTTTAATCCGGAGTATTGCAGAACAGAGCGTACCATCACCCAACAACTAGAGGAGGGCAAAAGCTTTTTTGCTCGCAAATACCCTGATATGAAGTATTTGGCTTACTTTCAGGCCTATACGAATACCTACGACGAAGTGTCAAATATCATTCGTAAATACGAGGAGGCATTGAGCGTGCCCGATGTAGTGGGATTAGTTGTGGGAACGCGTCCCGATTGTATTCCTGTCGAGTTGTTGGATTACTTGGAGGAACTGAACAAACGTACATTCCTTCTGGTCGAGTATGGCATAGAAAGTACGAATGATGAAACCCTGAAACGCATAAACCGAGGACATGATTTTGCCGCAACGGTAAAGGCGGTGCATGAAACGGTAGAGCGTGGCATACGCACCGGAGGACATGTTATTCTTGGCCTCCCAGGCGAAGACCACGACGAATTGATGCATCAAGCCCACGAGATCTCCAACCTGCCGCTAACTACCCTAAAATTGCATCAATTGCAATTGATACGTGGCACACGAATGGCTCACGAGTATGAGCAGAATCCCGACCAATTTCATTTGTACTCGGCAGAGGAATACATTCGTTTAGCAGTGGATTATGTAGAACGTATCCGTCCGGATATGGTCATAGAACGCTTCGTTTCGCAGTCGCCTAAAGAACTGCTTATTGCTCCGGATTGGGGATTGAAAAATCATGAGTTTACGGCAAAACTAAAACACTATATGCAGCGTACGGGGGCCTACCAGGGGCGCTTGGTACAATAAGAATCTAAATCTATCTTTGATTTTTGTGTGCGAAAACGCCTTTTATGCCGAAAAAATAACTTACTTTTGTGAAGTACTATTTGAAAATATATTAAAACATTAATAATAAAACAATTAAATCAGTATTATGAAGAAGACATCAATGCTTTGGATTTACATGCTCATGTCGTTGCTTCCATATGCTCATGTACATGGTGCCTACATGAGCATGTCGGCACCCAATACACGAGCATCTGAAAAAACTATTCAGATGATAGTGAAAGCTAATGACTATTGGCAATCCACTCGCAAACCACAAGTATGGGCGTTTTGGGATCAGGCCGCATACTATACAGGCAATATGGAAGTATACAAGTTGTTGGGAACACCCGCTTATTTGGAGTATAGCGAAAAGTGGTGTCGTCACAACCAGTGGAAGGGAGCGCTTAGTAATGATAAGCGTAAGTGGCGCTACGAAACTTATGGAGAAGGACATGATTTTGTATTGTTTGGAGATTGGCAAATCTGTTTCCAGACCTACGTAGATATGTATCACCTAAGTCCTGCAGAATACAAGGTAGCACGTGCCAAGGAAGTGATGAGCTACGAATGTCATCATAAAGACAATAAGTTTTGGTGGTGGTCAGATGCTTTGTATATGGTGATGCCCGTGATGACAAAAATGTATCATCTTACCGGTGATAAAATGTACTTAGATAAGCTTTATGAAAACTTTCTTTGGAGCGATAGCTTGATGTTCGACCACGAGGCACAACTATATTACCGTGATGCAAAGTATATATATCCTAAAGTAAAGACGGCTAGCGGAGGAAAGAGCTTTTGGGCTCGTGGTGATGGTTGGGTCTTAGCGGGATTGGCTAAGGTTCTGGCCGATCTGCCAAAGGATTACGAGCACCGTGATTTCTTTGAATTGCGTTTCCGCCAATTGGCAGAGGGCGTGGCTCGTTGTCAGCAAGAGCAGGGCTATTGGAGCAGAAGTATGTTGTGCGAAGCTGATGCGCCCGGACCGGAAACCAGTGGAACAGCGTTCTTTACTTATGGCCTTTTGTGGGGTGTAAACCATGGATATCTTGATCGAGCCACTTACGAGCCCGTTATCAACAAGGCATGGAAGTATCTGAGTGAGGTGGCTTTGCAGGAGGACGGAAGTATTGGTTATGTTCAACCTATCGGTGAGAAGCCTGACCCAACGCGCACCGTCAACGCTCGTTCGCAAGCACCGTTTGGGACCGGTGCGTGGTTGTTGGCCGCTTGCGAAATGGTACGTTATCAGGATAATAGTGTGAATGCAAAGGAAAAAGATTCTTTTACCTTCTCGGTTAAGAATCCTACTTCATGGAATCGTAGCGATGTAGTGGAGTTGGATGCACATAAAGTTTTTGATCGTTTGGCCATTGGCGGCGGACGTCAGTTTGTGATATGCGATGGCGATGGCGTGGAGGTGCCTTATCAATTGACTCACGACGACAAAATTTTGATACAGGCTTTTGTACGTGCCAATCAATCTTCTACCTTCCGTGTGAGTAAGGGCGTTCCCGGTGTGTATACTAATTATGCCAACGGACGAGTGTATACCGAGCGCCAGGATGATTTAGCTTGGGAGAACGATCGCAATGGATGGCGTGCTTATGGTCCGGGCTCGCAATCGCGAAATCAAAAGATTTATGGCTTGGACTTGTTTACCAAGAATGCACCATTGCCGGTGGTAGACGACCTATATCACGGAGAACTAACTTCGTATGGCATACAAGATCGTATGCGCAAGGCCGGTCGTGGACATGAAACAGAAGCATTCCATCGTACCATGACTTATCACCGCGATCACGGCCGTGGCATGGATGCCTATACCGTAGGTTCCACTTTAGGTGCCGGAGCACCAGCTTTGATGGTAGACGGTAATTTGCAATATAGTTGGTGTTGGAAGGAGTGTGAGGTGCTGGACAATGGCCCGTTGCGTTTCACTGCAAAACTTACCTATCATCCGCAAGCCGTAGGCAATGATAAAGACGTTATAGAAACCCGTATCATAAGCTTAGATAAGGGGGCACATCTCAATAAGATGCAAGTGGAATATACAAATCTTTCTGCTCCCACCATGTGTGCTGCCGGTGTTGTTGTTCATAAGTCTGCCCCTGAGGCCTATGCAGTGAACAAGAAACAAGGCTATGTAGCCGTAGCCGATGCGATGGATCATCCCGAAGCACAAAACGGTGAGGTTTACATCGGATGCTTATTCTCGGAGAAAATGAAGAAGGTACAATACCTTCCTCTAGAGAAGGAAGTTGCCGGAGGAGTTGGACATGTGTTAGGTATGACCGAGTATCAACCGGGTCAGAAATTTACATACTATTTCGGTTCAGCGTGGAGCAAGTACGATGTGCCTACTCTTGAGGCATGGCAAGGTGTGTTGAAACAAACACGTGCCAATTTGCAACAACCGTTGCAAGTAGTGTTCTAATGAATCTTGTTTAGCATAGAATTTGCAGAAATAAATAGGTGCACTTCTCTCTTGGAAGGTGCACCTATTCTTTATATATAACGAAAACCTCCCTAGGGAATGAAGAATCTCTATAGGGCGGTTTGTGTATGTCTTTTCTTGCAGTGGAGTAGAGGCTTATTTTACCTCGTCCCAGGCGGGTGGATTCTTCTTCATCAAGTGGCGTACAAAGAAATCGTAGCGTTTGTGTTCGCCAAAGGCGTCGCCCATGGTGTGTTTTCCTCCGGGCAATACCACAAGTTCAAAATCCTTTCCTGCACGGATGAGGGCAGCAGCTACTTGCATGGTAGATGCCGGATCGACGTTATCGTCCATTTCGCCCACAACCAACATCAAAGGTCGGGTTAGTTTATGGGCATTCTCTACGTTCGAGCTAGCAATGTAACTACTATCTACAGGATAGCCCATCCACTGTTCGTTCCACCATATTTTGTCCATACGGTTATCGTGGCATCCGCAACTGGAGTAGGCCGCTTTGTAAAACTCAGGATGGAACAAAACTGCTGCTGTCGACTCTTGTCCACCGGCTGATGCACCATATATACCCACATTGTTGAGGTCCATATAGGGATATTTCGCTGCAGCTGCACGCATCCACTCCATGCGGTCGGGAAATCCGGCATCCTTAAGATTCTTGTAGCATACGTCCTCAAATTTTTTCCCGCGATATGAGGTACCCATAGCATCCAATTGCACCACGATAAACCCTAATTCAGCTAACGCTGTCATGTTGTGATTATACGAAAGGAAACTTTTGGGTGTATAAGCATCGCCGGGTCCGGCATATATGTACTCGATAATTGGGTAGCTGCGGTTGGGATCGAAGTTCGTAGGACGTTGAATCAATCCCCACATCATTGTTTTTCCATCGCGTCCCGGAGCTGCAAACACCTCCGGCATTTGCCATCCTTGTTCCACAAGACGGCTGATATCAGCGCAGGATATGATCTGCGTTTCTTCAGGATTCTCTACACTTCGCAACACCGTTACAGGGGCTTGGTCTGCTCGCGAATACGTGTCAATAAGGTATGTGAAATCTTCGTTAAACTGCACATCATGGTTCCCATTTTCAGGTGTTAGGCATTTCATGTTTTTGCCGTCAAGCCCGATGCTGTAGTAGTGAATCAAATATGGATCTTCGTTAGGATTTACTCCGCTTGCGGTAAAATAAATTTTGCCTTTGGTTTCGTCCACTTTTACAACTCGTCTTACTACCCATTCACCACGAGTAATTTGTTTCACAACCTTGGCCTTTTCCCAATCATATAAGTATAGGTGGTTCCAATTGTCGCGTTCGCTCATCCATAGCATCTCTCGTTCGTCTTTAAGCGGATGGCGGAAGTATCTATTGTAGTTTACGAATGTGTTACTTTTTTCTTCTATCACGGTACGTATAGCCCCGCTTGTGGCATCCATTTCCAACACTCGGTATATTTGATGTCCTCGTTGGTTGTATTCAAACACCACTTTCGTACCCTCCTTGTTCCATCTTGGACCACGTAAATCGTATTGGTGTGAAAAAAGTTCCGTGGAGGGTGTAATCGTTTTGCCGGCATCTACATCAAACACGCACGGCACTTTGAATCTGAGTTCATCACCCGGCTTGGCATATTCTTGTTTATGTAGAATAGGTTGCAGTTGAGTTCGTGGAGCACTTTCCACATAATATACATAGCGTTTTTCTGCGGGGCGGATGCGGTTTCCGCAGATTTTGCGTCCATCAGCGCTCCATTGCAGATAACTTGAGTAATAGTTGCCCGGCGTACCGTCGTTGCTTAGTGCTCTTTCGTTCTTTCCATCGACATCCGACACATACACGTTGTCGTTTTTTATGTAAGCCACATGTTTGCCGTCCGGTGAGGGAACGGGGCGTCCGTTTTTTTCATCGTCCACTTCCATCCAATGACGCTGACGACGTGAATTTCTTTTTTGTTCCACGGCATGTTCCTTCTTTACAATCGGTGTGTTGGAACAGCTTTCTTCAACGCTCCAATGAAAGTTACGGAAAACGAAACGCAAGGTTGTGGGATTTGACGTATCGCAGTAAACATGCTCCAATCGGAGGTGCGAACGTGTGATGTTTTGCTTCATTTGAACAGAGATAGCCGAAGCTATGGAATCCATGTTAACGGCTCGGATGTCGGTCTTACCGTCTTTAAGCGTACCTACAAAATAAGCCCTGCCTTTAGGTGTATGGGTGGCGTATGAGAAGGTTTGGTTTCCGTACCAACGAATTTCTGAGGCTTGGTCGTATACATTTCCCGAATGGAACTTACCATACGCAGAATAGGCGCGTTTATAGTCTTCTGCTGTGCCTTGGGCGCGACACACAGCACTACTGATAAATACTCCCAAGAGCAGCCATGAGGCGAATATAAAGTTTTTCATATACAAAGATTATTTTCGACCCGAGTAAATTGCTTTTCGGGCTTCTTTTTTCATGTTCTTGGCCAAGGTTTGAGCCGATACCGTAACCTTTCCTTTCATAAATTCAGGAATGTTATAACTGCGTAGCATGTTGCGATGATGTTCCGGATTTTTTTGAGGAAGTTCAAATGCTTTTCGTGGCATTCCCGAACTGTCGATGAAAGCAAAGAACGGACGGGTGAAATTTCCGTCGTTTCGGCGACTGCTTACCACCATCCAGCGTCCGTTGCTGCTCCACGAGTGGTAACTTTCTACATCAGCCGAATTCATTTCCGTAAGCGGTTTTACATTCCCTGTTTGAAGGTCGAGCATATAAAGGTCGGCATCCTTATGCCAAATGTGGAACACGCCAAATTCTCCCATCGTAAATACTAAGAACTTTCCATCTGGCGAAATACGAGGAAGTGTGGCACTTTTGTCCATGGACGCCGCGTCGAACACCATTTCACGTGGCCCGAATTTTAGCGTCTGTATATCAAATGACTTACGATATAGCGAATATTTTATATTCTTGTAGTTGCGAATCAATTCGTATTCTAAAGTCGTGGTATCTTTCTTCTCGTAGTGTGCCGAACAATAGTATAAATACTTGCCATCCGGGCTCCACCATGGAAAACATTCCATTTCAGCAGAGTCTTGTGCCACGGTATATACTCGGTTATTTTCTAAATCATACAGAATCAAATCACTTTGGGTATCTTGTACTTCCACCTTCTGTAAATCGCGGGTATGAAAGCTTTGTCCTGTTAGGTTGGTGGAGTAAGCGATGAATTTTGCTGTGGGATGCCATGCGGGATATACACCTGCCGATATCGTAGAGTCGGTTTTTAAGTTTATTTTTTGAATATTTCCGTCGTAGTTGATGAGCGTTCCACCGTGTGCCTGACGGCCGTGAAATTGCATTCTGTTTGGGTTGTAGTTCTGATAGGAATGGCAATTGATACATTGCCCATCTTTTTCGTTCGACGTCAACATGTTGCTGAAGATGATGCTTTCCTCAAAGTCAGATAGGTTTCTTTGGCAGATCACAAGGTTTTCATATGCCACATACGAAGGTGCTATAAGTCGGTAGGATAGATAAGAATCAATGGAATCAGATTTTACCCACATCGTGAAAGGGGTGAATCGTTGCCATGATTTCCCATTACGTACATATATTTCAATGTCTATTTGATTGTTTATGGCACTTTCTGTAATAGTGCGCCATGTGTTTATGTCGTGACAAACATTTTGACCTTTAATCGTCCACACACCGCCTGGAGTCGTAAACTGCGTAATGTATTCGTCAGCTTCCCACTCAATGCGAAAGTTCATTGGGGCTATATTGCATGGTATGGTTACGTCGGTATAGTCGGGATATATTGAGGGCTTGTTTTGCACCTTCTCATATTGTTGAGGCACTTTGACTTCACATGCAGTCATCAAACTGATAAGAGCCAGACCGAAAATAAGTTTTATATAGATGCGCATAGCTTAGTTGGTTTTAATGTTACGTACTAGGAAATAGTAGTAGAAGAAGGTATTGCCAAATTGCGGATAGAAGGCCACAGCTTTCTGCTCCTCACTCATGGTGCCACACTTTTGGTTGAACTCCATGAATGCCTTGTAAGTGGCTTTCACTTCCGGGTCGAACGGCATTTTGCTGATGTCCACTTTGTTTTCAAGTTGTCCATACAGATAAACGGCTTCTTGATAATGTCGAGGCATAGTCCTCTCCTTTTCGTGTAAATTGGCGTAGTGGAAAAAACGTGGCCAAAACAAGTCTATATCCTTCAAGAGCATGGCAGAAATAAGTGTTTGCTCTTGATATAGGGGATCTTCCCCATGTCCTCTAGCAAAGCTGTTCAGCAGATACAATTCTACCAATGTGTTGTCACCATCCAGTTGGTCGCCATAGTTCATCATGTGGGTGATAGGACCTAATTCTTCATCGTTTTTGATTAAATCGGGGCGATGAAGTAACGATTCGTATTTCTTAGCCTTATCGCCATGGAACAAGGTTTGTTTCAATATTTGGATGTATTTCTTGGCCACTTCCCAATCCTCATTGAGCAGTGCAGTTTTGGTCATCACTTTCAAATTTTCTATACTCCAACCAAATTCCACACAATCCTCCATGCACCAGCGGTAGGCAAAATTACATTTTCCATAGTGCATATACAGTTGCTTGCCACCGGTTTGTGCCATTCGTACTCCAAAGTCCGCCTTAGGAGTTGTGCCACCCTCTGGATATGTAAACATCTCGTCGCCCGCTTTACCCATACGGAATAGGGCAAGATTACGATTCATTACGATAAGTCGGGTGGGAGCACCACCGGAGCCATCTCGTGCAATGCGTAGCACTGTGTTCCAGTCGGCTTCTTCTATGGCACGCGCCATTTTCAACTCTTTCTTAAAATTATGGTCTTCGTACCAGCGTAGGCTTACGCCCCAAACAACAAGAGCCATTAAACACAATTGAACAGCACCGCACATCCATGCGGGGGATTTCCAGCGTGTAGGAATACCTACTGCCACAAGCGGCAACCATGCCACGAACATGGCGTAGTAGGCATATTTGAATTCTGTCAGTATCGTTTCGCCCACTTGAAGGCATGGCATACCGGCTACATATACAAATTCGCCGGCCGTCTGCTGGTAGATGAAAGCAGCTGCACACGGCACAAGAGCTGTGCTCAACAGAGCTATTATCGTGTTCGCTATGCGTGTGTTCCATTTTGCGCTTTCTTCGATTAGGTTCAGCAGAGCCATGTATAATGTTCCTGCAAAACTCCATGCACCAAAGAGTGCATATCCGGCTGCTGCCCATAATATGGTCCATGTCAAACGCAGTCCGTTTCGGTAGGGCAACAGTCGCCAGATCCATAGCGATGCGGCCGAAAAAAACATTCCCAACGTAGGTACAAAGATATAGCCTGCCAACTTAACATAGAAGATAAAATAGCCTGTCTGTACAATAGCGGCCAACAGGGCTGCCGGAAGAACAAGCAGAAGTCCGAACCACCGTACCGGAAGTCGAAATGCTTGAGATACCATCCATAAAGTAGCCCACCACAACAACACAAGTAGTAGAATTCCCACTTGCGGAATGTATAATATTTGGGTGCAAAAGGCACCCATCCACGACAAACTTCCTCCGGGGTAGGTGGCCAGCTGTTCATAGAATTGTGCGGTGGGCAGAAACAGGTTTAGCTCTTGGGCGCGAAACAGAAATTCGCTTTCGCCTCCTAATCCTTTAAGGCCCACAACGAGCAATATACACATCAAAATCAGGTGCCCACCAATGGTTTGCCACATGGGCGACATTTTACTCCATAGTTTTATGTTCATCTTTCTTTATCGGTTTTCCTTATAAGGTAAATTGCGTGCAAGTGTATCGGCACATAAGCACATCCAAAGGTACGAATTAACTGTAGATTATGTATAATTTTTACCTATTTTTTATAAAAAGTGGGCGTGCACGGTTGTTCCTTAGCTCAAAGATGTTAACTTTGTCACATCTATATCGAAATATTCTTTTATTAACGCGCTGCGGCGCATAAATCATCATTATTTAACCATGATAAAGCAACTTTTATTGATTGGTGTCTGTGTGTCGTCTTTGACCACATGGGCACAGAAGCAAAAAGAGTTTTGGCTCGACCCGGAGGTGAATCGTGTTAATTGCGAGGCTCCACGTGCAGCTTTCTTTGCTTACGAATCTGGCGACTTAGCTCGTGCCAACGTGAAGTCAAAGTCATCACGTTATCTTTCCTTGGAGGGTATGTGGAAGTTTAACTTTGTGAAAGACCATGATAAGGCACCTGCCGGTTTCTTCGACTTGAAGTTCGACGATAGTGCATGGACCGAGTTTCCTGTTCCCGGTCTGTTCGAAATCTTGGGCTACGGCGACCGTATCTATCGCAACTCGGGTTATGCTTGGAACTTGCAGTTCGACAGCAATCCTCCCTATATCGAAGAGAAGAACAACTACACCGGTTCTTACCGTCGTGAATTTGAGATTCCTGCCGACTGGAAGGGCGAGCAAATCTATATGCACGTAGGATCGGCTACTTCCAACCTTAAACTATGGGTAAACGGAAAGTTCGTAGGATATAGCGAGGACAGTAAGGTTGCTGCCATTTTCGACATCACCAAATACTTGAAACCCGGACAGAAGAACCTTATTGCCATGCAGGTGATGCGTTGGTGCGACGGTTCATATCTTGAAGACCAGGATTTCTGGCGCTTTACAGGTATTGCTCGCGAGGTTTATTTGTATGCCCGCCCCAAAGCTCATATACAAGACGTTTTCTTGACTTCCGACTTGGTTAACAATTATGCCGACGGAACTTTGAATGTGAAGGTTGATGGTGCCAAAGCGGCCGGAAAACAAGTGGTGCTGTCTTTGGAAGATAAAGCCGGTAAGCAAGTAGCTTCTACCACCTTGACTTTGGACAAGAAAAATGCGGCAGAAACCACATTAGAAGTAAAGAATCCTTTGAAGTGGACGGCCGAAACGCCTAATCTTTATACCCTTTACATCACGTTGCAAGACAACAAGGGGGTGATTGAAAGTATTCGTCAACGTGTAGGTTTCCGCAAGATTGAAATTAAAAATGCTCAGGTTTTGGTCAACGGTCAGCCCATCTTGATTAAGGGTGCCAACCGTCATGAGTTGGATCCGGACGGAGGATATGTAATCAGCGTAGAACGTATGATTGAGGACATCAAAATCATGAAGGAGTTGAACATCAATGCCGTGCGCACCTGTCACTATCCCGACGACCCACGTTGGTACGAACTATGCGACGAATATGGTTTGTATGTATGTGCTGAGGCCAACATCGAGAGCCACGGTATGGGTTATGGAGATCGCACTTTGGCCAAGAACCCCGATTTTGCCAAGGCACACCTTGAACGCAACGAAAGCAACATTGAGGTTTACAAGAACTTTCCGAGCGTGATTTTCTGGAGCTTGGGTAACGAGGCCGGTTATGGACCTAATTTTGAGGCTGCTTACGACATGGTTAAAGCCTTCGACCCCAGCCGCCCATGTCAATACGAGCAGGCAGGTCAAAATGGAAAGACCGACATCTTCTGCCCGATGTATTACGATTACGGTCACTGCGACCGCTATGCACAAAACAACAATCCACGTCCGTTGATTCAATGCGAATATGCCCACACAATGGGTAACTCCGGCGGTGGTTTCAAGGAATATTGGGATATGATTCGCAAGTATCCTAAATATCAAGGTGGTTTCGTTTGGGACTTTGTAGACCAAGGTCTTCGCGATAAGAGTAAGATAACCGGCAAGGAAATCTTTACTTACGGTGGTTACTATGGTCGCTATCCGGCTTCCGACCACAACTTCAACTGTAATGGTATCATTCGTCCCGACCGCAAGCCTAATCCACATGCCTATGAGATTGCATATTACTATCAAGATGCATGGGTGAAGAATGTGGACATCAAGGCCGGCATTATTGAAGTATTCAACGAGCGTTTCTTCCGCCCGTTAGAGAACTTGATTATGGTGGTTTCAATGGAAAGCGAAGGCGAACTCTTGTTGGTTGATCGCAAGAATGTAAGCATTGCACCACAAAAAACCGAGAAAATCGAAATCGGCGATGCTTTTGCCAAGAAGTTGGCCGAGTGTGAAGGCAAGGAGGTGGTGGTAAATATCGACTTCTTGCTCGAAAACGACGAACCTTTGTTGCGTAAGGGATTCAGCATTGCACACGAACAATTTGTAGTACAACCTTATACCTTCCCTACAGTAGAAGGCGTATTGGCTGCAGCAACTCCTGCTAAGGATAAGAAGGGGAACTACACCGAGGTGGTGGATAAGTATGAAATGAATGCCTGCATCACCTTGACCGGTGGCAAGACAGCCGTTACCTTTAATAAGTGGACTGGTTGGATTGACTACTTGGATGTAGACGGAAAGCCTATGTTGGAAGACCGTTGGTCGGTTAAGCCCGACTTCTGGCGTGCTCCAACAGACAACGACTACGGTGCAGGGCTGCAAAATCGTTTCCGTGCATGGAAAGATCCAGAAATGAAGTTAAAGTCTATCGAATGTACAGAGGTTGAGGCTGCCAAGCAAGTGAAGGCTGTGTACGATATGCCACGATTGGAGGCAACCCTTACAATGACTTATACGTTGAATGTAAAGGGCGAACTCATCGTAAACGAATCGCTCGACGTGAACGAAGAGGCCAAACATAAGCCACACCTTATGCGCTTCGGTATGCAATGGGTTATGCCTAAATCTTACAGCATTGTAAACTACTACGGTATGGGTCCTGGCGAAAACTACATCGACCGCAACAACGCTACCCGTTTGGATGTATACACTCAAAAAGTATCGGAACAATATTGGGGTTATGTTCGTCCACAAGAAAGTGGTAACAAAACTCAGGTGCGCTATTGGCGTATGCTCGATGCCAACGGATGTGGTTTGCAGTTCAGCGCCATGGGCGAGATGGAGTGCAGTGCATTGCCTTATTTGGCCGAGGATTTGGACGATGGCCCACGCAAGGAAGCTCAACACTCACACTCTGGCGATTTGATTGAACGTAACTTCACTGTTGTTAAGTTGGCTGCTCGTCAAATGGGTATGGGTTGTGTAAATAGTTGGGGAGCATGGCCACGTGGCGAATATCAAGTTCCTTACAAAGACTACCAATTTACTTATATGGTAAGCCCTATTACAAAGTAATCGTTCGCAGCCGTCTCGAACATATAGTTTTTGTGGCGCCTTCCGACTTGCGGAAGGCGCTTTTTTTGTATTTGCCATTGGGCAGCGTGGATGTGGTGCACATCTGCGGGTAGAATCAAAATTAGAGCCTGTTTCTAGGAGTTTCTTGAAT
>JAFOXE010000239.1 GCA_017425765.1 Paraprevotella sp.
GAGATGCTTAGAGAAGATTATCTGCGTTTGCTCAAAATTCTTCCGAGAGAACTTCCCAAAGGATATGTGTGGCAAACAAACGAAACCGACTCTGGCTACTTTTTCAACTTTGGCAAATTGCGTGAAACAAACTCTCACTTGGAAGAGCCTAATCCGTATCTATTAAGTAGTAGGTATAAAGGAATCTACATCGACGTATTCCCCATTGAGCATGCACCCTATCCTTTGGCATGGGTGGGTGGACATTTACAAGGGCGTATTTTCAAAGTATTCAAAGATGCCTCACTCAACGAGAGCACGAAGCTAATTAAAGCACAACAAATATTCAATTTTAACAAACGCTATGCGTTCCCTCTTTTACGCCTTTTAGCAAAGATGTGGCCTGGAGGTGTGCTTCGTCACTCTTTCGGCACGGCTTACTTCAAACCTCGTCGCATCAACGATATTTTCCCTTTATCGGAAATGAAGTTTGAGGACAAAAAATACCCTGTTCCCGGTCATACGGACACTGTACTGCAACGGATTTATGGCGACTACATGAAAATGCCAAACCTCGACACCATTAAACCCCATCTCACTCATTTGGAAATGTTCGAAACACAAGCCGAACGATAAATAAACTGATTGCGCCCTACTGCACCTATGAAAGTTTACTTCTATCATACACAAAATATTCAACGCATTCTCAGAGAATGGGAACAAGGCATTTTCCCGGGACACTTGTTATATGGTGCAACACACTTGGAACGTTACGGCATAGACATTATCCCACACCAAAGCGGTCATCATCCCGAATCACGTTGGCGTACTTGTTTGCACACTACACTGCAAACCTTAAAACACTATCGCAAGTATGATTCAGTATATGCCACCTCGTTTCGAGGATTGGAAATAATTATCTTCTTGCGCTCACTAGGTCTTTTCCGCAAACCCATAATACTATGGCATCATCAAGCCATCACCACCGCAAAGCATCCACTTCGCGAACGCATAGCACGGATATTTTATCGAGGCATTGACCAAATGTTCTTCTTTAGCGAAAAACTTCTTCACGACTCACTGAAAAGTCCGAAAGCTCGCCGTGAACGCATGCAAGTGGCACCATGGGGAGCCGATCTTGACTTTTACAATCGTTTGATGGACGAAGAAGGAATACCCGTACGAAAGGAATACATTTCCACCGGAAAGGAACACCGCGACATGCCCACACTCGTTTCAGCTTTTGAACGCACGAAATCACCTTTATGCATTTATCTGTCGCACAATCATGGTGGCGAAAATTACGATAGTATCATGAGCGGAATACATATTCCCGAGCATGTAAAAGTAAACTTCGTAAGGGGACTCATCCCTAGAGAATTGGCACAAAAAGTATGGCAGGCCAAATGCGTAGTTATTTGTTGTAAGCAAACAGACTATACCGTGGGGCTCACCACCTTAGTGGAGGCTTTAGCTTTAGGAATCCCTGTCATCTGCTCCCGAAATCCGAATTTTGCATTCGACATTGATGCTGAAGGCGTGGGCATTACGGTCCCCTACTACGATGTGGAAGGTTGGGAGCGCGCAATCCGATACATCAACACGCATCCTCAAGAGACAGAGATAATGGGACAAAAAGCACGTAGCTTGGCCGAACGAATCTTTAACTTAGAACGTTGCGCTGAAGAAGTAGCGAGGGCCATACTAAACTACTCACCTAAAAACAAATCGATATGAAGAGCATAGCCCCTGTGGCCTTATTTGTATATAATCGGTTAGACAATACACGACAAACCATCGCACACTTGTTGAACAACACGCTGGCACCTCGTACGGATTTATATGTATTTTCCGACGGAGGCCGTGATGCTGATTCGTGGAAACAAGTACAGGCCATACGCTCTTATCTGCAAAATCTCAAGACCGAACAAGAAGGTAAAGGATTAGGCCATATCACACTTGTGTTCCGCAACGAAAACATTTATCTTGAACGCAACATCATTGAAGGTATAGCACAAGTATTTGAATCACACGACCGTATCATCGTGTTGGAAGACGACATCTGCACCTCACCATACTATCTTCAATATATGAACGATGCCTTTGAAACGTATAAGGATACACCGCAGGTAATGCACGTTTCGGGCTTTACCAACTTGAATCTACACCTCGACCATCCGATTTACTTTACACCGCATATGAGCGGTTGGGGCTGGGGAACGTGGCGCGACCGATGGCAGAAACATTTCCGCCATTTTACATCTCGCGAGGAGGCTCTTGCGAACTTTTCTTCTGCCGATCTACATCGTATAGAATATCAAGGAGTATTCCCCTGCTTGAAGTCGTTGGACAAACATCCCATACCTTGGGATATTTGTTGGGAATTGGCCATATACCGAGCAAAGGGTTTGTGTCTGACACCGTGCCACACCATGGTAAGAAACATTGGTTTATACAATGGTACACATTTTCAGCACTCGCGGTTACTTCAAAGTTTCAACTTCGACAGAAAGCCATGGCCCCATCAAGTAACCATACCTTTGCTTACACCGGAAGAAAATCCGGTCATCGAAGAAATGTTCCGAAACGCCATTCGTCATTGGGGAATACGCTATACTCTTTTAGGACACATTGCACGCTTTTTTTACCTCAGGATAAAGGGCATCAAAAAATAAATTGAAGGGATTACTTCCTTCTCCTCTACAAAAAACATATCTTTGTCGACAACAAGACGTTACGCATGCGAGTACTTATCTTAAACACATCCGAGCATACAGGTGGAGCAGCCATCGCCGCCAACCGCCTTATGGAAGCTTTGAACAAGAACGGTGTTAAGGCCAAAATGTTGGTACGCGACAAGCAAAGCCAACACATTTTGGTTTCATCTCTTCCTGCTTCACCGCTTTTGAAACTAAAATTTGTATGGGAGCGTTTTGTTATATGGTCAGCAAACAGATTCAAAAAGCACAACTTATTTCAAGTAGATATTGCCAACGTAGGCACCGACATTACCCATATGCCAGAATTCAAAGAAGCTGATATCATTCACCTGCACTGGATAAATCAAGGGTTTTTATCGTTGGCTAACATTCGCCGCATCGTACAGAGCGGTAAACCTGTAATATGGACTATGCACGATATGTGGCCCTTCACAGGCATTTGTCATTATAGTGGCGATTGTGAAGCGTATCAATCTCATTGCCACCACTGCCCGATGTTACTTAATGGAGGAGGCAGAAAAGATCTTTCGGAACGCATATTCCGTAAAAAAGCAAACGTATTGAGCAAAGCGCACAGCATCCGCTTCGTGGCGTGCAGTGAATGGCTTAAAGGATTGGCAGAGAGCAGTAAACTTTTGGAAAATATCCCCATCTGTACCATACCAAATGCCATCAATACGTCTGTGTTCCGTCCAACGGATAAAACTGAGGCCCGCAAAAGGCACAACCTTCCCACCGACAAAAAACTACTTTTGTTCGGTTCTCAAAAGATTACAGACAAACGCAAGGGTGTGAAATACTTGGTCGAAGCATGTCAGATTTTGAATCGTCAACATCCAGAAATATCAACGCAATGGGGCATCGTAATGGCGGGTAGCCAATCTGAACAAATACAGGAGTTATTCCCCATACCGGTTTATTCTGTGGGCTACTTGAACGACGAGCCATCCATGGCAGCATTATATAACGCAATAGATGTCTATGTCACCCCTTCACTACAAGATAATCTACCCAACACTATCGTGGAAGCCATGTGCTGTGGTACACCATGTGTGGGATTTCATGTAGGTGGCATTCCGGAAATGATCGACCACCAAGAAAATGGTTATGTGGCACGATATCGCGACGCCCACGACTTAGCACAAGGAATTTCTTTCGTGATTGATAATACCGAACAATACCAGAACCTAAGCAAAAATGCTGCACGAAAGGCCGCGAATACATACTGCGAAAGTAATGTGGCCATGAAATACATTCACCTATATAATCAAACCACTAAAAAAGAAAAAGCCTAAGGCAGAACTCGCAATGATCGACAATTCCGACCCTTTTCCGCTTATTACAATTGCCACCGTTACCTACAACGCAGGGCACACACTTGAACGCACCTTGCATAGTGTGGCGGCACAAACCTATCCACACATTGAGCATCTTTTTATCGACGGATGTTCGCAAGATAATACCATGGAGCTGATTCACCTATATGTGGAACGCAATTCGCAGCAAAAGGTGCCACACTACATCCGCATGATTAACGAGCCCGACAAGGGGTTGTATGACGCCATGAACAAGGCTATTACACAAGCAAAAGGCGACTACATAGTATTCTTGAATGCTGGTGATTGTCTGCACGAATCCGAAACAATAACTAAGATAATAAAGAGTGTGCCATGGGAGAAATACGGACGCATTCATCGTCCTGCCATACTATATGGAGAAACTGATATTGTAAACGAGCAAGGTCAATTTCTTCGACATCGTCGTTTGCAAGCCCCCGAAAAACTCACGTGGCGAAGTTTCCTTGACGGTATGTTAGTGTGCCATCAATCGTTTTATGTGCGTACAGACCTTGCACGTCAAACAGATTATCGCTTGAGATATCGTTTTTCGGCAGACTACGATTGGTGCATTCGCCTACTCAAATTGGCAACCTTACGTAGATTGTCCATCCACAACACTCACTTGATTCTCACTAATTACCTAAATGAGGGACTCACCACCCGCAATCATCATAAGTCGCTCATGGAGCGTCTACACATCATGGCTCGTCATTATGGCTGGACTAAAGCCTTAATGCAACACGCATGGTTTGTACTTCGCGCCGTAATCAAGAAATAAATCATTCTTAAATAAACCGATTGGTATTGAATTATAAAGGGCGTGGTGTCTGTTCTACAACACCACGCCCTTTACCTTATTTATATTATAAGGAACATTTACTAGTTCTTCTGCTCCTTCTTACGAACAGCAAACACCAACAAACCCACAAAAGCAACAGCCAAAAGAATGAGCGCCGTATGTGCTATGGTCTCGGTTACGTGTAAACTCTTTGGATCGAAGCGAAATTCCACCTTATGCATTCCCGGCTCCATACGTAAGGCACGAAGTATATAGTTGGCACGTGCAATTTCTACCGGCTTGCCATCTACGTGTGCCGTCCATCCGGGATAGTACATTTCCGAGAACACTACCACGCCACCATATTTCGAGTTCACCTCATAGGTCAATGCGTTGGCATCGTATGCCATAATCTCTACACGAGCCGTACTATCTACTTCACCCTCAACAAATCCACCCAAGACGTCCTTAAATCGTGTATCCACAACCGCTGTTTCTTTCGGATTGATGCGATATAAACCACCCATCTCGCCATCTGCGTCGTCCACATATTCCACGTCTTGCACAAACCAACCATTACCGGCTGCATGAGGATTAAGAACAGGGAAGGTCTTACCATCTTGCAATCCCATCACCACATACTTGGTATTTAGCATATTCAGCACCGGGAACAACGAATCGCCATTCACTTGGTCCAATTGTCCACGTGAATCTGATATGGCTGTACGAATCTTCTGCATCTCTGGCATAATGTGCAGCTCCACCATTTCTTGATAGCGGCGTAACTTAGCTGCATGATAGCCACCAATACTCTTATGATAATACGAC
>JAFOXE010000240.1 GCA_017425765.1 Paraprevotella sp.
AATTGGGCTTATTCGCACGATAACCCTTACATCATCGGTGATTTTGTTTGGACATCTGTTGATTATCTAGGTGAGTCTGGAATTGGTCGTTGGTATTACAAGGGAGAGAGTGAAGGTGAACATTATAGCCGCAACCAGTTCCCGTGGCATGCAGCTTACTGTGGTGATATCGACCTTATAGGTCAGCGTAAACCAATTTCGTACTATCGTGACATATTATGGAACGAAGGTAGACCTCTTTATCTCAGTGTAAAGGAACCTAACGGCTATTATGGACAGATAAAGGAAACGTCGTGGAGTGTATGGCCTACTTTTGAGAGTTGGACTTGGCCAGGACATGAGGGTAAACCGATAGAGGTAGAGATATATTCGCGTTCGCCCAAAGTACGTCTTTATCTTAATGGAGAGTTTGTTGGCGAAAAGTCTACTACGCGTAAAGAAGAATATAAGGCTGTATTCAAAATACCATACCAACCTGGTTCTCTCCGTGCTGAGGCCGTCGACGAGAATGGTAATATCATAGCTGAACTTAACAACGGCCGTAACGAACTTATGACAGCAGGCGAACCATATGCTATCCGCGCCTATACCGATAGGACTAAACTCAAGGCTGATGGTCAGGATTTGGCATTCATCTTGATTGAGGTGCTTGACAAACAAGGCGTTGTATGTCCCAATGCGAGCAACGAGCTTACGTTTAGTGTTAAGGGTAGGGGCAAGTTGATTGCTGCAGGAAACGCAGATATAAAGGAACTTGATACAACTGTCGACAACAAGCACAAAGTGTGGAAGGGCCGTGCCCTTGCTGTGGTAAGATCATCGATGAAATCGGGCAAAACAACGCTTACTGTTTCTTCGCCGAATTTGCGTTCGGCAACTGTTGTTCTTAATTAGGTCTTGTAATCAGTTAAACAAGCGTGTTGCTGTGTTGTTCGAACGGAATTGCTCCTGACATCTTCTTGACGATATTGAAATTTAGGTGTAAAAAGTTCATATTTGGGGTGGCATTGGCATGACAAAAATGTGGTTACTTTACATAAAGGTAAAGTAACCACATTAGGGGGTAAATTACAAAAGGATTGCTTTATTGGAATAAATCCTCGTTATTTTTCTTAGCAGTAAGTTTGTCTAAAATAGCTTGAGAATCAAGTTTAGAAATTAATTCATTAAAATCTTCCTCACAGCTAAAAACAAAATAGATTGTTTCATCAATATATTTATTAGATGAAGATGTTACTTTGGGATTCCACAAAGCAATCATTTTGCCATTATCAAGAATTAAGAAACTCATTCTTATTCTATTATTGAAAGAGAACCACCATTTAGATCCACTCCAAACAACTGTTGCACGTGGAAATGATATGTCAAATTCTTTATCCATGTCTGTAATGTTGTTATCTTTGGCTACCTTTATCCAGTTTAGATATTTATCACGTACTAATTTCAAGGACGCTTTAAATGTTTCCACGTTTTTCCCGTCAATTGATATATAAGCAGATTTTGCATCCTTAGCTTCAACTTGTAAATAGACGCTTTTAATGTTATTGTTTTCCAATGATGCTTCTATTGTTAAATCTTTATTCCAATATGCGTTTGAAAAACTATCAACAGTCTCTTGGGCATTTGTAACAATGGTAAAAAGGGAAACAAATAGAATAATTAAATTAAGTTTTTTCATATTACGATGTTTTTAAATTTATTTTACAAATATGCAGAAATAAATTTTACCCCCCCCATTTTACATAATTTAACACAACATTTATACCTATGAATTTAGTTGTCCTTGTTATTTTCATAAATAGGTATAGTGAGAAATTTATTCCATATTGAGTTTATATTTCGTGTATGGTTTGATAAGTGCAATTTAGTCTTAAGTATTTCATGGATGTACAATATAATTAGGAGTAATCTGCTCATGATGTTTTTAATATTATAATTAAACCAAACTTATAGCAAAAACGTCCGATGCCTAAATTAGTGTCGGACGTTTTTGCTCATTTGACTTGGAACTTCAATATTCTTGGGTGTGATAAATCATTAAGTATATCTTTGATTTAGTTAAATCTCACCTGCACTTGGCACATAAGAGCATGGTTTGCACCGTGGGTAAAGGTTTTGTTTTGTATGAATGCACTTTTGTAGACGTACTGCATTTGTAGACGACACTTTTTGTAGAACCAGTATTGAACGCCGGCCACTACTTTGTGTTGGTCCATACCGAGATCAGTGTTGAAATTGAAGAAGTCGTATGAGGCAACTATGTCAAATAGGTTTTGCTTTATGGGTATGCATCCGGTCAGGTAAGCTCCTCGGCTTGTGGCGTTTCCGTCTTTACCTTCAAGGTATTCACCGTGTAGGTTGAATGGTTTTGACTTGTAATCGAACCCTACTGACCAACGATTGCGTTTATAGTTTTGGCCTATGGCAATGCCGGGATTGTATATAGAGGTGGCAATGGCATGTCCGCGTCCGATTTGTCCCGTGGCCACAAGGTTGATTCCTTTTGTAGGACGCCATTCCAATCTACCGATAAAATCTTTTTCTGCATTGCCGTCCTTCTTATTGATGCCCTGGCCATTCATGATGTCGAGCTCGTAGCGAAGTTTTCTGTTGTTGGTCTCGCCAAAGAGTGAAAGGCCGAGGTCGCGTCCGTATTGTACTCCCAACAAAGGGTCGCTACCGCATCCCGAAAGGTATGTAACACCTTCGGAATATACATCGATGGTTTCCTGATTGGTGGGAGATAGTGGGTTTTCGTATGAAAAACCGTTTTTGAATTGACCGAAGCGAATGATCAAAGCTTTGTTGTTGGTTATACGGAAGTCGGTATAGAATTCTTGCACTACGCTCGAAAAGTCGTGCATGAACAGGAACGACCATCTATCGGTTATTTGTGCATTAGCCCACACGAGTGCTCGTTTTACATCAAATGTATTGTTGTTGATGCCGTTGCTGTAGGTTGAGGTGAAGCCTGCTTGAGCATATCCGTGTAGTTGAATTCTCTTTGATAGGTTGTCGAACAGTTGTGATGCTGTTTTCTGGGCCGACACCGATTGTGCGAGGATGCAGCATAATATGAGGGCTAATGTGTGTAGGTGTTTCATTGTGTATTTAGTCTTCTTAATATATTCTTCCCTTTTGTAGGGGGTAAATATATAGTTTATATATATGATTAGGTTTATTAGTAGACAAAATCATACACGTTAGAGGAAATAATAGGTAAATACATCCTATCTCTTTCCATTTTTTAACGCCAGCAACACACCGAGGGCGATTCCAAGTAATGCGGCGAAGAGTACGCGTTGTTCCGAGGGCAGGAGGAAGGTGATGGTGTGGGCCGGATACCAAAAGAAAGGAATTGTTTTCTTGAACACAAAGCCCCATTGCACTTGCCAATTGATGGCTGCAAAGCGCTCTGCCATAGGGATAGGTGTAATAAGCGCTTTTAGAGAACCGCCGTGTGCTGCGATGTGGGCATCGGTGATTTTATGAAGAGTCATGAAGACTGGAGCAAATATGGTGTTCATGGCAACAGAAACAGCCAACGCCACCCACAACTTGTTCATGCTGAAGTCAGCTGCATTGAAGGCCTCCACTGCATTAGTCATGCCCATAAACTCCATAAACATGGGTGTACCTTTAGAGAAGATTATCATGGCCATATTGATGCCCATACCTAGAAAACCCCAGATAATCATGCGGGGCATGGTGCCAAATGTGGGTGTAAGATATTTGCCTGTGGCAAGACGACCGCCCAACATTTCGCCTAAGGTTGATAGTATACCGAACTTAAGGAAACTCATTATCATGCCGTGTGCAGCATTGAATTCTTTGTATGCTTCGTAGAGAGGGGTGCATAGTGCAAAGGGTAAAAAGAGTGCCAAGATAATGCCTGCAAAAATTAAATCTGTACGTTTCATATTATAGATGTTTATTAATTCATTTATTTCTTATTTATTTCGATTTATGATGTAGATGCCTGCAGTGGCCAATAGGGCTGCCACTACATATTTCCAGTAGAAAGGCTCGTTAAGACAAAGGCACGAGGTAAGTGCACCGACCACCGGAATCAGTGAGTTGAAGATGGCCACACGACCCACAGGGTTGCAACTCAGAAGTTTGTTGTACAGAGTGAAACCAAGTGTGGATATGCTGATGAGTAGGCATAAGATGATTAGGCCCCATAGGGTGATTACGGGCAATGTACCGTTGCAGATGAGTCCGACTACAACAAGCAGAATACCTCCCAAGGCCAGACTATAACCTGTGCCCACAAATACATCTATTCTTTGGCTTAGTCCGCGCGTCATCAGTCCGGCAATGGCCGAACAAAGTGCGTTGAAGATAATCATTCCGTCGCCCATAAGCGTGAACATTCCGCTGCTACCGTTTCCTAAATTTAATGCCATTACGCCGGTAAATCCAACAACACAACCCATGATTTTTTGAGGTGTCAGCCGATCGGTTTTGAAGAACATACACGCCATAAGCACCAACAAGAACACTCCAAGTGAGTTTAAGATGGCTGCGCGTGCCCCCTCGCTATGTGAAAGCCCAATGTAAAACGAAGCATAGTGCAGTGTAGTGTTCATCAGCGCAAACGTCAGGATGTATCCCCAATTTGCAGGTTTGTTTACGCTGAAACGTTTGTGCGTCAGTCCGGCGATGCAGAGCACGATAAGTCCGGAAAAGGTGAAACGTATGCCGGCAAAAAGTATCTTACTGCCCGTCATACTTTGTTCTATGCCAAACTCGCCAAAGCCCAGTTTGATGAGCGGGTAGGCCCATCCCCATGCGATGGCTGCAGTGAGTGCAAACAGCACCACCCATGCAGGTCGTTGAAAGATACTTATACTTTGTTTTTGTTTCATATACGATGTGAATCGCTCGAGAAAAATGCGGTTGTTTTACGTCCGTTTTTAGCCGGATGTTCCCATTCCTTGTTCTAGATACAGGGCGACTTTATGCTAATCGAGTGTCAAAATTTAGGCAAAGATACGATTTTATTTTGTATTATGTTCATCTTTTGGTTTTAGTTTCATGAATATTATTTTGTAATATAGGATATGATGTAACACTATAGATATATATACTTAAACCACTGAGAACAAAACAAATAAAGTATAATTAAATATTTATGTTTTTACATGCTCTTATCTATAAAAACAGATGAGCATGTGGATGCAATCTAGACCATGGTGTAAGTGGCTGTTACACGAGGGTGTAATGTGGCTTTACACGGTGGTGTCTTTAGAACAGTTAGTTCGGTGACTGTTACATGAGCATCTCGCAATGTAGATTAAATAAATAAGACAAAGTTGTTGGAGACGTTTTTGCATCTACAAGCTGACCTGCCTGTTCAACGTGAGTACCGAGAACTGAACGAAGTGCTGCCTGAAGAAGATGAGCAGCAGTATGATTTCTCATAATTGCTTTTCTGTTTTCTTCATTGTATGTTGTAACTGCTGTGTCACCAACCTTAACAGCATCACCATTAAGTACACCGTGATGAAGAACAACACCGTCAGCGTCCTTTGTTGTGTTAGTTACCTCAAATGTGCTGTCACCAATTGTGATAACACCTGTGTCACCAACCTGTCCACCACTTTCTGCATAG
>JAFOXE010000241.1 GCA_017425765.1 Paraprevotella sp.
AAAAGCTACGCTTTCTACAGCATCGTTATCGCTGACGTAAGAGCACCACGTGATGGTAAGTTTACAGAAAAGATTGGTACTTACAACCCCAACACCAATCCGGCCACTGTAGATTTGAAATTCGACCGCGCCCTCTATTGGGTTGAATGCGGTGCACAACCAACCGACACCGTTCGCAACATCCTTTCTCACGAAGGTGTCTACATGATGAAGCACCTTAAGGGCGGTGTAAAGAAGGGAGCTTTCGATGAGGCTGCAGCACAAGCTAAGTTCGATGCATGGAAAGCTGACCGTCAAAAAGGTCTTGAAACTCTAAAGGCAAAGCAAATTGCCGACAAGAAAGCTGCTAAAGAAGCTCGTCTTGTAGAAGAGAAGAAGATCAACGAAGAGATCGCTAAACGAGTAGCAGAGAAGAAAGCTGCCGAGGCTGCTGCAAAAGCAGAAGCAGAAGCAACTGAAACTGCTGATGCTGCTGTAGAGGAAACAACTGAAGCCCCTGCAGAAGCATAAACCAAATATTTCTAAACTTCTTTCAAACAAACATTACGAAGGGTCGTACCGTGAGGTACGGCCCTTTGCCTTTGTATACACCCTCAGTTCGACCATATAGCCGATTCCCTTTTCTGAACACAAATCACTTCCGACTAGACCTCGCCTCTTATACATCTGCATGTGCGTAAAAACAGACGTACATCTCGCATACTCATGGCGTACACGAAAATGAAACAACACCTGCATATGGTATATGGCCACACGAGCATCTGTTTTTACACACATGGTATTCTGCCAATGGCTGTATGGTGACTCTATTAAGAAAAGGCAGAAAACTACATACCCCATACATCGACCCCCGACCTATATAATAAGGCACAAAAAATGCAATGAAGTTTGAACGGCTACGTCTGCCCCACCTCATTGCATATAAAAAAGCTGCGGTATTGCTTGATGCAACACCGCAGACTTCATGATTTATTTTGCTTGCAACAATTCTTTTACTGCGCGTTCTATCTGTCGGTCAACTCCGCTTAGTTGTTCTTTCGGAGTGTTCGTCACAATCACATCCGGCATTAGTTGTTGATTTTCCAGATACTCGCCCTTGTTGTCCAAAGTACCTACTTGTGGAATACCGAATACGAAGCCGTCGCCAATGCTATCCCACCATACAGCTGTCATGGTTCCGGGCACCGGAGCACCAATCAGTTTACCGATTCCCATTTGTTGGTAGAGCCACGGAGTACCGTGTGCATTAGAATAGTTATCCTCGCATACCAACATACATGAAGGTTTCACCCAACGAGTGTGCGGATCGTTGCCTACGAACTGACCGCGTGGAGTATATTGGGCATAACGCTTTCCGCTGAGCAAGATGCACACATCGTTATGCAGCCAACCACCACCGTTATGACGTGTATCCACGATAACGGCATCACGATTTCGATTTTTGTCGCCCAACAGGTCGCGGTACAACTCACGGAAACTTGCTGAATTCATGGCCTCGATGTGCACATACGCCAAACGTCCGTTCGACAAACTGTCCACCATCTTTTCGTTACGGCGCACCCAACGTTTGTACAACAGAGCAATCTCGGAACCTTGCGAAATGGGTTTAATGGTCAGATCAAAGCTCTTACCGTTTATAGGCTTAATGGTTAGACGTGTGTAGCGCCCCACCTTGCCGGCCAGCATATAGTTGTAATCCACTCCGTCCTTAATCTCCTCTCCGTCAATCTTCTCAATCACACAACCGGCCGACACTTGCTTTCTCTTCATGTCAAGAGGGCTACCTGCAATAATTTCTTTAATCTTCAGACCATCCCCCTTATATTCATTGTCCAAGAATACGCCCAAAGAAGCCGTTGTATAAGCCCAATTATTACCACCGAAACGACAACCGGTGTGCGATACGTTTAATTCGCCAAGCAATTCGCTTGCCATTTCTGCAAAGTCGTAACCATTATCTATATGGTCAAGATATTTATAATAGGTGGTATACAACTTGTCCCAATCTGCCCCGTTCATTCCTGGATCGTATAGTTTTTCTTTTGTCTGGTGCCAGATGTGTTTGAACAGATATTTACGTCTTTCAAAGGGTTGGTTCACCCAGAATGTTTCAAACGGAATGTTTGTGGTGCGACCACTCTCTAGTTCCAACTTCTTGATTTGTCCGCCACTCACATGATATGCATTCTTCAAGTCGGCATCCATATCAAATCGTGAGCCGGCAACACCTTGCATTTTCAACTCATTGCGTCCATCTCGTATGTGTTGAATCCACAATGCATAGGCATTGGCATGAGGTGCCACATAGAACAACTTACTACCGTCTTTACTCAACACTGCGCTTGCTATGCTGGTTGAATACGGAGTAAGACGAATTGTGCGCATATCCAAATTATCGAGGTTAAAGACGTATTCCTCTTCCTTATCCTTCTTCTCGTCTTTCTTTACGTCGTCGCCTTCCTTCTTATCTTTCTTTGAAGACTTTTTCTTGTTTTCCTCTTCTTTAGCCTTTTCTTCGGCCTTCTTTTTTTCTTCCTTCTCTGCCTTTTCACGTTCCTCCAACAAGGCCAACTCTTCCTTGTTCATACGGAAACGCTCATAAGCTTCTACGTCGAAGAACATGATGTACATATCGTCCTCTGCACCCCATGAACCATGACTTCTGTATCCGGCACGATCGCTTTTGAAAATCATGGCCTTGCCATCCAAAACCCATTGAGGCTGACGGTCGCTGTAACCGCTGTTGGTGAGGTTCACAATTTCGCCCTTGCCGTCGGCACGCACCAATGCAATATCCGGAATGTTCCAACCGCCGGTGCCTAGGTATTGAGTAAGCAACCACTTACTGTCCGGACTCCATGAATAATTTTGATCGCCATCAGTATAAGAATATTGCCACTTAGAAGGCATCACTGTGGTTATCTTCTTGTTATCCAAGCTCATCACACACAACGCCGTACGTTCTTCTAGGAAAGCAATTTTTTTACCATCCGGACTGAATTGTGGTTGAAACGAGGTCTTCTTACCGTCTGTCAATCGCTCCTCCTTCATTTGGGTGCAATAGGTAAAGTTTTTCTCGCTCTCGTCAATCAATTTTGTTTGAAATACTTGCCAAACACCGTTGCGCTCTGAGGCATATACCAACGAGCGTCCGTCGGGTGCAAAGTCTATCGTACGTTCACGTTCGGGTGTTTGTGTAATCTGCTTGGTGGTCGTATAGTCCAATGAAGTTACAAACACATCACCATTGGCAATGAACGCAATTTCCTTATTTTTAGGCGACACCGAAACTTCGCTAGCACCACCGCTAATCAATTGCTTGATGGCCTCTCGATGCAAATTGTCTTGTACAATCTCTACATTAACCTTTGCTGGTTTCTTGCCCGGCTCAAGTGTATACAGTTCGCCGTCATAACTAAAACTCAACACACCGGTCTTCGACACGTTAAGATAACGTACCGGATTTCCCTTAAACTGTGTCAACTGCTTGCAAGTTGAAGCATCATCCAGAGTTCTGTAATATACATTGAAGGTACCATCTTGTTCACTTAAGTAGTAGAATCCCTTACCGTCGGCCGCCCAAACGGGTTCGCGATCTTCGCCATTAAAAGTTGTCAACTGCTTATAATCCGTGCCATCATACAACCAAATGTCGCGTGTGATGCTCGATGTATGATGTTTACGCCATTTATCCTCGTATCCCTTCACATCGCTATAAAGCACCATACCCTTAGGACCCACATTCACATCGGCCATCGTCAGTTCCGAATACAATTCCGGACGATTAGCCTTCACACCTACCTTATATACCTGCGTATAAACGGTTGACGGGAATTGAATATCGGTGGTTGTAGGAGTTCCGTATGCAGCAAACAGCACATTCTCATTGTCAAGAAAATCCAACAACATCTCGTTGCGAGAGTGTGTAGTCAATCGTTTGGGGGCACCGCCCTCAGCATGTACCAGATACACATCCATAGAACCCTCACGATCGCTGTTGAAGGCAATAGATTTTCCGTCCGGACTCCATACAGGATTGGTATCATAAGCCGTGTGCGTGGTAATCTGCTTAGCTAAACCGCCCTTTGTTGGCACCGTAAAAATATCACCGCGATAACAAAACGCCAACGTACTGCCGTCGGGCGAAATAGAATTTCCTCTCAACCAACTCGGAACGCCCTCCGCCGACCGCGCAGAGATGGACACCATCGCTACAATGCCTACCAATAGATAAAATTTCCTTCTCATATTAATGAATTTAAATAATA
>JAFOXE010000242.1 GCA_017425765.1 Paraprevotella sp.
GTATCAATGTGGATACCAACATCAACACACAAAAGATATATCCTACCAGCCGTTTGGTTTCGTCTTTGATGAATATGCCTGTGCAGCCTAACAAAGCGGTTGTTGGCCGTAATGCCTTTGCACACTCAAGTGGTATTCATCAAGACGGAGTGCTCAAGAATGTGCAAACCTACGAGATTATGAACCCCAAAGATGTGGGAATCGACGATAATGCAATCGTACTAACCGCACGCAGCGGACGTGCCGCGTTGAAACACCGTTTGAGCGTGTTGGGCGTGGAACTTGAAGGCGAAAGTTTGGATAAGACCTATCAAGCATTCCTTGAACTTGCTGATAAGAAGAAGGAAGTGAACGACGACGACATTCTTTTATTGGCCGGTGCCGATCGTACATCTTCACGCGCCATTAAGTTGGATTACCTACAGGTGACAACCGGTATGGGTGTGCGCTCAGTGGCTTGCATCGGTCTTGAGATTGCCGGTGAGAAGTTCGAAGCATCAGCCAGCGGAAACGGACCTGTAGATGCCGCTATCTCGGCCTTGAAAAATGTGATCAAGCGTAACATGGTTTTGAAGGAGTTCACCATTCAGGCCATCAGCAAGGGATCGGACGACATGGGTAAGGTGCACATGCAAGTAGAATATGAGGGAGCCGTTTATTACGGATTTGGAGCTAACACAGACATTGTAACCGCTTCGGTAGAGGCATATATAGATTGTATTAACAAGTTCAAGAAGTAAGAACTTATATAATATGTAATAGACATTATGGCTAATACACTATTTGATAAGATATGGGACCGCCATGTGGTTCAACAAGTGGAGGACGGTCCTACACAACTTTACATCGACAGACTTTACTGTCATGAAGTGACCAGCCCACAAGCTTTTGCGGGTTTGCGTGCTCGCGGCATCAAGTGCTTCCGTCCGGACCACATTTTCTGTATGCCCGACCACAACACTCCAACGCACGATCAAGATAAACCTATTGAAGACCCTATTAGTAAAACACAGGTTGACACCTTGGCCAAGAATGCAGCCGACTTTGGTTTGACTCATTTTGGCATGATGCACCCCAACAATGGTATTATCCATGTGGTAGGTCCGGAACGAGGACTTTCTTTGCCCGGCATGACTATTGTGTGTGGCGACTCACATACTTCCACTCAGGGTGCTATGGGCGCAGTTGCTTTTGGCATCGGTACGTCAGAGGTAGAAATGGTGCTGGCTTCGCAATGTATCTTACAGCAAAAGCCCAAATCCATGTGTATTCGTGTAAACGGAACATTGGGCAAGGGAGTGACTGCAAAAGACGTGGCTCTTTATATTATGAGTAAGGTAACCACTTCCGGAGCCACCGGCTATTTTGTAGAGTATATGGGAAGTGCGGTGAAGAGTTTGTCCATGGAAGGACGTCTTACCCTATGCAACCTTTCTATTGAAATGGGTGCCCGTGGTGGATTCGTAGCACCGGATGAGGTGACTTTTGAGTACATCAAGGGTCGTGATTACGCTCCTAAGGGCGAGGATTGGGACAAGGCCGTAGCTTATTGGAGTACACTAAAGAGTGGCGACGACGCCGTGTTCGATAAGGTGGTAGAATTCGATGCAGCCGATATAGAACCCATGGTAACTTACGGAACGAATCCGGGTATGGGTATGGGCATTACACAACATATTCCTGCCCTAGACACCGTGCCCGAGGCCGGACAAGCATCGTATAAGAAGTCGTTAGACTACATGGGTTTTGAAGCAGGACAGAGTTTGTTGGGAACTCCCGTGGACTACGTGTTCTGTGGCTCATGCACGAATGGTCGTATAGAAGACTTCCGTGCCTTTGCATCTATTGTTAAAGGTCGACGCAAGGCCGAGAACGTAATTTGTTGGTTGGTACCCGGATCGTGGATGGTAGCCGAGCAGATTAAGTCGGAAGGACTTGATGTTGTGTTTGCCGAGGCAGGCTTCGAGATACGTCAACCCGGATGCTCGGCTTGTTTGGCAATGAACGACGACAAGATTCCGTCGGGCAAGTTATCTGTTTCTACTTCAAACCGTAATTTCGAGGGTCGCCAAGGGCCGGGTGCACGCACCATTTTGGCTAGTCCATTGGTGGCAGCCGCAGCTGCCGTTACCGGTGTAATTACCGACCCACGTATCTTGTTGTAAACATCTTATTTAACCGATAATGAAACAAAAATTCAATATAATCACCAGCACTTGTGTTCCGTTGCCTTTGGAGAATGTGGATACAGACCAGATTATCCCGGCACGTTTCCTTAAGGCTACCACCAAGGAGGAGAAGTTCTTTGGCGAGAATTTGTTTAGAGATTGGCGATACAATGCCGACGGTACTTTGAACAAAGATTTTGTTCTGAACGATCCTACTTATGGAGGTGAGATTCTAGTGGCCGGTAAAAACTTTGGCAGTGGTTCAAGTCGTGAACATGCAGCATGGGCCATTGCAGGCTACGGATTCCGTGTGGTAATCAGTAGCTTCTTTGCCGATATCCATAAGAATAATGAACTTAACAACTTTGTGTTGCCTGTGGTGGTTTCAGAAACTTTCCTAGCAGAATTGTTCGATAGCATTAAGGACGACCCGAAAACTCTTGTTGAGGTGGATGTACCCAACCAGATGGTGACCAATAAAGCTACAGGACGTAGTGAAAAGTTTGAGATCAACGGGTACAAGAAGTATTGTTTAATGAATGCTTTGGACGACATCGACTTCTTGCTGGAAAACAAAGATAAGATTGAGGCTTGGGAGTCTGAAAACTAATCAAACCGTGCTGCGATGAATCGGAATGTATGTGTGGAAATCATGGACACTACGCTGCGCGATGGTGAGCAAACCAGCGGTGTTAGCTTTGTGCCTCATGAGAAGTTGATGATAGCCCGCGCCCTGCTTCAGGACCTTAATGTAGACCGCATAGAGGTGGCATCGGCACGTGTTTCTGACGGCGAAATGGAAGCCGTGAAAAGCATATGCAGATGGGCCGAACAAACCGGTAGACTGGAGCGTGTCGAGGTGTTGGGTTTCGTGGACGGGCATACTTCCATCGACTGGATACATGCTTGTGGCGGACGTGTCATGAACCTTCTATGCAAAGGGTCTTTGCGCCATTGTGTAAGTCAGCTTAAAAAGACACCCGAAGAACACATTGCCGATATTTTGGAGTCGTTGGCTTATGCCGAGCAATTAGGTATGGAGGTCAACGTCTATTTAGAGGATTGGAGCCGCGGAATCAAGGATTCTCCCGAGTACGTGTTTCAATTGATGGACGCCTTGCAACATACCAGCATCAAGCGTTTCATGTTGCCCGATACGCTAGGAATTCTTAATCCTTTGTACTTGGTAAGCTATATGAGGAAAATGACAAAACGTTATCCTCATTTGCACTTCGACTTCCATGCACACAATGATTACGACCTTGCCATTTCCAATGTGTTGGCGGCAGTGTTGGGCGGTTGTCGAGGAATTCACACCTCGGTCAACGGACTTGGAGAGCGTGCCGGAAATGCACCTTTAGCCAGTGTACAAGCCATATTGAAAGACCATTTCGAGGCCTACACTCATATAGACGAAAGTCGTTTGAACGAGGTGAGCCGATTGGTGGAAAGCTATTCCGGAATTGCCATTCCGCCCAATCAACCCATAACAGGCGAAAATGTGTTTACCCAAGTGGCCGGCGTGCATGCTGATGGTGATAATAAGGGTAATTTGTATTTTAACGACTTGTTGCCTGAACGTTTTGCCCGTCGTCGCGAATATGCTTTAGGAAAGAATTCCGGTAAGGCCAACATTCTAAAGAATTTGGCCGCATTGGGATTGGAACTTACTCCAGAACAGGCCAAGCGTGTCACCGCCCGCATCATAGAGTTGGGTGACAAGAAAGAATTGGTTACCCCTGAAGATTTGCCATATATCGTGTCCGACGTGCTTAAGCATGATACACCGGAAGAAAAGGTGAAGCTACTGAGCTATGTGGTAACTACCGCCTATGGTTTGAAACCGATGGCGAGCGTTCGATTGGAAATCAATGGCGTTTCGTATGAGGAAAATGCCCACGGCGACGGACAATACGACGCTTTCGTACGTGCCACCCGGCAAATCTACAAAGAGAAATTAGGTCGACAATTCCCCACGTTGACAAACTATACTGTGGGAATTCCTCCAGGCGGAAGAACCGATGCATTGGTACAAACCATTATCACTTGGCGATGGAATGAACATACCTATCGTACTCGTGGTTTGGATGCCGACCAGACGGAAGCGGCCATTAAGGCCACCATCAAGGTGTTGAATCTACTAGAGGATGAGTTTGCCAATTAATCGCAGAAAGGAAACAAGTTTTCGAAAAAACACTTTCAAGATTATAGAGTATATAGATTTTACAGAACAACAAAATAAAAGATAAAGAGCTATGAATTTCAAAATTGCCGTGTTGCCGGGCGATGGTATCGGACCGGAAATATCCGAACAAGGAGTAAATGTGATGACTGCCGTATGTGAGAAGTTCGGTCACAACGTGGAATACAAATATGCTATCTGTGGAGCAGATGCCATTGATAAAGTAGGTGATCCGTTTCCGGAAGAAACCTATCAAGCTTGTATGGAAGCCGACGCTGTTTTGTTCTCGGCTGTAGGTGATCCTAAGTTCGACAACAACCCCACTGCAACTGTTCGTCCTGAGCAAGGCTTGTTGGCTATGCGCAAAAAGTTAGGCTTGTTTGCTAACATCCGTCCGGTGGAAACCTTCGACTGCTTGATTCATAAATCACCGTTGAAGGATGAACTGGTGCGCGGTGCAGATTTCATCTGTATTCGTGAGTTGACCGGTGGAATGTACTTCGGAGAGAAATACCAAGACAATGAGAAGGCCTACGACACCAACGCCTATACTCGTCCGGAAATTGAACGTATCCTTAAGGTGGGCTTCGAGTATGCTATGCGTCGCCGTCGCCGTTTGACGGTAGTGGACAAGGCCAACGTATTGGCGTCAAGTCGTTTGTGGCGTCAGATTGCCAAGGAGATGGCACCGCTATACCCAGAGGTAGAAACCGACTACATGTATGTGGACAATGCCGCTATGCGTATGATTCAAGATCCTAAGTACTTCGACGTAATGGTTACTGAAAACACATTTGGTGATATCCTTACCGACGAGGGTTCTTGCATTACCGGCTCTATGGGCTTGTTGCCTTCGGCATCTACCGGCGAACATACCCCTGTATTTGAACCGATACACGGCTCATGGCCTCAGGCTAAGGGCTTGAACATAGCCAACCCATTGGCTCAAATCTTGTCAGTGGCGATGTTGTTTGAATACTTCGGACTTAAGGAAGAGGGTGCTTTGATTCGTAAAGCAGTGAACGCTTCGTTGGACGAGGGCGTGCGCACACCTGAAATTCAGGTGGAAGGCGGTGCTAAGTATGGCACTCGCGAGGTGGGCGAGTGGATAGTAGACTACATCCGCAAGGCATAAGTGTAGCAAAGGTTCCTGCATCGTAGGGAACTCAAGATAACGAAACCAATCATCCGGGTTGAGGCTTGTAGGCTTTCTCTCTGGATGATTGGTTTTTTCGTATCCTTTAATCAACACGTATTCTGTGCCTGAAACACATCGTGGTGTCGTTACATCGGGGCGAGCGTGTACCGGGCCCTTACACCATGGTGTGAGGATAGGTGACACCATGGTGTGTTTTCGGCCGTCACCAGCGGTGCGTCAGATGTAGGCCGCGAACATAAAAAATGTTATTCACTTCGCGACTTCAAGCAGATTCTCTACCTTTGCATCTACACAGCATGAACAAAACCGAAAAAGATTCAAGAACAATGAGCCTGAAAAAGACCTTACTTTTCTTGGTATATGCAGCGTTGGGTACACCCTTGTGTGCACAAAGCTATAAGGAGTATGTGCAACAAGCCTTCGAGGCCTTGGCAAATGATAGTTTGCAGCGCGCCGAGGTGCTGTTAAAGAATGCACTGAAATATAGCCCCGCAGAGAAGTCGAATGCACTTTTGTTCGACTACTTAGGGCAGATACAAGAGCGACAAGGAAGGGTAGACGAGGCGTTGCAGTCGTACACGATGGGCATTAACTTGTCCCCACATACGATGGGCATTCTTTTGAACCGGGCCTCGCTGCATTTGCAACAAGGTCGTGAGGAGAAGGCCTTGACCGACTATTCGCGTGTGTTGGACTTGCAGCCCGAGCATCGTGAGGCACTCTTCTTTCGTGCCTATATCTATCGTAAGCAACGACTCAATAAGCAGGCTCGTGCCGACTATGATGCGTTGTTGTGCTTAGACCCCACGCACGAACAAGCACTTATTGGCTTGGCGTTGCTTAACGAACAAGACAATCGACCTACAGAAGCTATGAACCTCATTACGAAGGTGGTGAACTTATATCCTAATCATGCTACGCCCTACGTGGTAAGGGCAACGATGGAGCAAGATCGCAAGCAATATGAAGCGGCACGTCTTGATTTTGACAAGGCTATAGAGCTTGAACCTGAAAATGCAGAGCATTATATGTCGCGTGCCCACTTTTTTGTAATGATAAAGGAAAAGAAGTTGGCCCGTAAGGATTTGGATAGCGCACTTAAGTTGGGCGCGGATGCCCACATTGTGGCATCGCTGTTGCATGAGCTATCCCAATAGGACAAACCTACGTTTGGAAATAGTTTTTGGTA
>JAFOXE010000243.1 GCA_017425765.1 Paraprevotella sp.
ATGTGTTGAAAATCAACACCAAACAAGAAGAGCTTGACGCTAGCGCCGGTGCCGATGCACATAAACATCAGAATACTTCTCGCGTGTCTTTGCAAGTAAACAATCCTGCCATTGAAGGTATGCACTTGGCCGATTTGCATAAATTGTTGTTGCGAGAATTCGTGGTATCTCGTATCTGTCATGAAGGGTCAGATCCGGAACTGGTGGATGCGCATACTGTTTTGCACGTGGGTGATAAATTGCTGATTATTGCTTCGCCCGAGGATGCCGATGCTTTGTTGGCAGTGGTGGGACCACGTGTAGAAATGAATTGGCAAGATATTTCCAAGGATATGATTTCGCGTCGTATTGTCATTACCAAGCCTGAATTGAATGGTCGTCGTTTGTCTGATTTGCAGATTCGTTCTACTTGCGGTGTCACTATTACGCGTGTCAATCGTGCCGGTATCGATTTCTTGGCAGCTGGTAACTTGCAATTGCAGTTGGGCGACCGCGTGACGGTGGTTGGTCCTGAATTGTCGGTGAAACAAGCTGAAAAACGTTTGGGTAATTCTTTGAAGCGTTTGGATCATCCTAATTTGATTTCCATTTTTATCGGTGTGGCACTTGGGGTGATATTGGGTTCTATTCCTTTCCATTTCCCCGGTATTCCGCAGCCTGTCAAGTTGGGTTTGGCCGGCGGTCCGCTTATTGTGGCTATTTTGATTGGCCGTTATGGCCCGCAGTATAAAATGGTTACCTTCACCACTATCAGTGCGAACCTGATGCTGCGAGAAGTGGGTATTTCCTTGTTCTTGGCCGGCGTGGGGCTGGGGGCAGGTGAAAGTTTTGTGCCGACTATTGTGAATGGTGGTTATATGTGGATTCTTTATGGTGCATTGATTACGGTTTTGCCTTTGCTGTTGGCCGGTATCATTGGACGCGTATGCTTCAAACTCAATTATTATACCTTGATTGGTGTTTTGTCTGGTTCGTCGACGAATCCGCCAGCTCTGGCCTTTTCTTCAGAACAGACCTCTACCGATGCGCCCGCTGTAGGTTATGCCACGGTGTATCCTTTGGCGATGTTTATGCGCGTATTGATGGCACAGCTGCTGATATTGATATTTGCTTAATGACTTAAGCGATGTGTTAGACAAAGGCGTATAGTCAAGAATTTTTGGCAATTATACCAGAATTTTACATTGGCGAAAATAAAGCGAGCCGGCCCGCAGGGCCGGCTCGCGCTGTATCAAGCAGTCATCTTGCTCTTAGTTGATGCTTGCATAACCAGGGTTCTGGTAACTTTCACCATTGTTGATAGAAGGCAAGAAGGTGCTGGTGTCGTAAGGTCTCAATACGAAGTTTGCATTCCAGTACTTAGCCAAGTCGGGGTGAGTGGCTTGCAAATAAGCAGCCGTGCTCAGCTTGCCGGTACGGGCCAAGTCGTAGTAGCGCAAGAATTCACCGCACAATTCACGACCTCTTTCGTTCAAAACGTCATCCAAAGTAACAGTGCCCATAGCAGCGGCGCCTGCACGATTTCTTACGGCGTTCACATACTTGGCAGCATTTGCACCACCATTAACAGCCAAATCAGCTTCAGCAGCAATCAAATAAATTTCGGGCATACGAATCAACTGCATAGCCGAGTTGTTACCGTAACGGATCTTAGACTTATTCGATTCGAAGAAGTTGGTGGTGTTGTACTTGGTCATACTGGGATAGAAGTATGAGAAGAAGTTTTCGTTGGTGCCGTCAGCCTTGTAATCTGCAGTGGTATTAACATAGTTGTGGAACATGTCAATATTCTTGTTGGCATCGTTGTACACATCGGCATAATCTACGATAAGATGTTTGCTGGTGTGTTTCTGAGCTTTCTTAGCAGCATAATCGGCATCCTGAGGCATGATAAATTCGATGGCCAATTCGCCAACAGCGATGGTTTGACCTACTACAGCAGAAGTATCCTTGTCGAACATTTGAGCGGTACCCAAGTCCCAAGTATAGTCCTTGTTGGCATTCCACTTGTTTTGGAAGATCTTAGCAAAACGTGGATCCAAGCTGCCATCAGTGTTCACGAACAAGCTGATAAGGTGTTGGGTAGGCATGAAAGAACCATTCTTTGAACCTTCCCAAGTGATGTAGGTGTCAGCATTGTTTTCGCGAGCAGGGAAGTTGGTGATCTGTGCGCGGAACAATTCGTGGCACATGTTCAACACGTGAGCACCATTGCTACTACCGTTGTAAGATGCAGATGCAAAATAAGCATGTTTCCACAAAGCTTCCTTGTTGTTCAAGTTGTTGTCTTCAGCAAAAACTTCATCGAAAGAAGGATACATATAGGTGTTGTATTTAGCACCACCGGCTTCGCAGTCTGCAATCAAATCCTTGGCATAATCCAAAGCAGCTTCATAATAAGGAGCCTTGTCGGCAGCCCAACGGGTAGCTTGCAATTGAACGCGAGCCATCAGACCCAAAGCAGATTTCTTGCTCGGACGAGTAATAACATTGTCATCACCCTTGGGCAACCATTGGATAGCATATTCCAGGTCGGGGATGATGATTTC
>JAFOXE010000244.1 GCA_017425765.1 Paraprevotella sp.
ACGGCTTTGTTATCGGCAACAGCTCTAGCTTCTGCTACCTCCGTTTTCGATAACCAACAAGCCACGCCCTTCATCGCCTTGCAACCTATAAGTTTGTATTTCGAATTCATTACCTACAGCAATCCAAATAGTTCCCACCGACGCCTCATCACCTGCTGTAGGACCGGCATAACCTGTTACAGCCACGGCATATGTTGTATCCAATTGCTGCAAAGCACCTTTCACCATCTCGCAAACCACTTCTTCGCTCACCGCTCCTTTATCGTCTATCAGTTCGGCTGAAACGCCCAACAACTTGGTTTTAATCTCATTGGTATAGCACACTATACCTCCTTTATAGTAGGTAGAGCTTCCGGGAATAGACGTAAGCGCTGCTGAAATTTGACCAGCAGTACAACTTTCAGCGGTGGAAACTGTTACTCCGGAATTCCACATCAATACGCTGATTTCCCGACTTAAAATTTTCTCTTGAACATTCATAAGCATTATCATTTACTGAAGTGTCACACGTGAATATGCCGGTTTATCCATCGAGCAGAAATCTCCGTCCATAAACTTATAGTAGCCTGTGATGGCTATCATAGCAGCATTATCCGTCGTGTAGCCGAATTTAGGAATAAAAATTTTCCAACCATATTTAGCTGCATGCTCGTGAAACGCATTTCTCAATCCGCTATTTGCTGAAACACCTCCAGCTACAGCTACTTGTCTGATGCGCAAATCCTTGGCAGCCTTATATAATTTCTTCATGAGAATGTCTACGATTGTTTGTTCTAACGAGGCGGCCAAGTCTTCTTTGTGATGCTCAATAAAATCTGCATCCTGCTGAATATTATCGCGCAAAAAGTACAAGAAAGAGGTCTTTAATCCGCTGAAACTATAATCATAACCCGCAATTTGTGGTTTTGAGAACGTAAACGCTTTAGGATTACCTTTTCGAGCCAATCGGTCGATAATCGGACCACCGGGATAGCCCAATCCCATCACCTTTGAACATTTATCAATCGCCTCACCGGCCGCATCGTCAATAGTTTGCCCCAACACCTCCATATCTTTGTATGCTTTAACCAGTATAATTTGCGAATTACCGCCACTAACCAACAAGCACAAGAAGGGATATTGAGGTTTATCGTTATCATCTTCATTCTCCTTGATAAAGTGTGCCAACACATGTCCCTGCAAATGATTTACATCTATCATGGGGATGCCTAACGCAGCCGCCATACCTTTCGCAAAAGAAACACCTACAAGCAACGAACCCATCAAGCCGGGACCGCGTGTGAAAGCAATGGCCGAAAGCTGCTCCTTTGTGATTCCGGCTTGTTGAAGGGCTTGTTGCACCACCGGCACGATGTTCTGCTGATGAGCACGAGATGCCAATTCCGGAACCACACCACCGTAAGCCTCATGCACAGCCTGACTTGCAGTAACATTACTGAGCAATACACCATTTCTCAACACGGCGGCCGACGTATCGTCGCAACTTGACTCTATACCTAATATAATTATATCCTTTTGATCCATGTTTCCTTTACACTATAATCCATTTGTAAGGGCATTAGTACGTAAGCACCTCTACCCCATTCTCGGTCATCACAAACGTATGTTCCCATTGCGCACTAGGTAACTCATCCTCAGTCACTACCGTCCATTCATCATCTTCGTCCACAAAGACTTCCCATGTTCCCATGTTTATCATCGGTTCGATAGTAAACACCATTCCGGGCACAAGCAGCATACCCGTACCCTTACGTCCGAAGTGTGCCACCTCGGGCTCTTCATGAAAAGCCAATCCCACGCCGTGACCACACAAATCGCGCACCACCGAAAAACCATTCTTCTTGGCATGTTTCTCTATGGCATTGCCGATATCACCCACAAAGCAATAAGGTTTGGCAACATCCATTCCTATTTGCAAACATTCGCGCGCTACGTCAACCAAACGTTGTTTCTCGGGTGTAGTTTCTCCTATGACGAACATACGAGAGGCATCACTATAATAACCATCCAAAATGGTAGACACGTCCACATTGATAATGTCACCCTCCTCCAACACATCAAACTCGTTGGGAATACCATGACAAACCACCTCGTTTATCGAGGTACATACACTCTTGGGAAATCCCTCATAATTAAGCGGAGCCGGAATGGCACCATGAGATAAGGTATAATCATACACCAACCTATCAATTTCCAGTGTACTCATACCTGCTCGGATTTCCTTAGCAATCAAGTCCAGCACCCCCGTATTGATAACACCGCTTCGACGAATGCCCTCAATTTGTTCGGGAGTCTTAATCAAATTACGCGTAGGAACCAAGCAGCCACGCTCTTGATAATACAAAATTTTCTTATCCATTTCCGTTAGCTCCACACCAACTGGTACGGTCCATCTTGGTTTCTTTCGTTTTACCATTGAGTATGCAATTATTTTCATACAAAGGTACAAGAAAAAACTGATTGACTTGTACAAAAAATCATAAAAAAGAAGATTGCACAGAACAAAAGAAAGCAAATAAATTTGTTATGACGAAGATAAAGCTACACAGAAATCGTCACGCAGAAATACAAAGGTGTAGACCTTTTTAAGAATTAGTGTAGACCTTTTTACTTTTTGGTCTACACCTTATTTATATATAGTGTACACCTTTTTATAAGAACGAACTCAAAAGGCTGAACAATAACTTACAATTGAAACTTTCTTTATGAAGGACTAGTTTTTAGGATTCGATGCACGCGAACGCCCGAAAACACTGAACCT
>JAFOXE010000245.1 GCA_017425765.1 Paraprevotella sp.
GATGAAGGGCATTGGAGAACATCTTGACGAAGATTTGACCGAGGCACGAACGCACTATGTGCATGCGGTGGAAATTATTGAGGGACCGCTGATGAGTGGGATGAATCGTGTGGGCGACCTCTTTGGTGAGGGGAAGATGTTCTTGCCTCAGGTGGTGAAAACTGCGCGCACCATGAAAAAGGCTGTGGCTTTGTTGCAACCCTATATAGAGCAGGAACGAAACAATGAGGCACGTAGTGCCGGACGCATTCTCTTGGCCACGGTAAAGGGTGATGTGCACGACATAGGCAAGAACATCGTATCGGTGGTGATGGCATGTAATGGATATGAGATGATTGACATGGGCGTGATGGTGCCGGCTGAAGAAATTGTGGCGAAGGCTCAAGAACTGAAACCGGATATGATTGGGTTGAGCGGACTTATTACGCCGAGCTTGCACGAGATGGTACATGTGTTGCGCGAGTTGAAACGTGCCGGCGTGCATGTGCCGGTGATGATAGGCGGTGCCACAACAAGTCAGTTGCACGTGGCCTTGAAGTTGGCTCCGGAATACGACGGACCTGTGGTATGGGTGAAGGACGCCTCGCAGAATGTGGGAGTGGCTGCTCGTTTTCTAAATGAGGAGAGTAGAGTAGATGCCGAGTGCATGTTGCGAAAGGAACAAGAAGATTTGTGTGCCGGCATGAGGGATACTGAAGCGTCCAAACCACTTCCTTTGGAGGAGGCTCGCAAGCGACGCCTTCGTCTGTTTGAATGACACCACGGTGTATTAGGGCACTACACCGTGGTGTAGATGCAACGAGATGCTCGGCTTGAACGCACGAGATGAGCATAAAAAAAGGAGGACATGGAGTCCTCCTTTTCTGTTTATATCGGCTTGTTTCTTAAAGTTTTCTGCCGTAGTCCACCATCTTGATGGCGGTGATGGCACATTCGTCGCCTTTATTACCTAACGAACCACCTGCACGATCTTTTGCTTGTTGCATTTCGTTGCAAGTGAGCAAACCGTAGATGACGGGGATTTCTGCCTTGGCATTCAAATCGGCAAGTCCTTGTGTGGCACCTTGGCAGATGTAGTCGAAGTGCGGGGTATCGCCACGAATGACACAACCAATGGCTATGACTGCATCCATTTTTCCGCACTGCACCATCTTGGCTGCTCCATATACAAGTTCAAAGCTTCCGGGAACGGTAAGTACGGTGATGTCCTCCTTGTTTGCACCGTGTTTGGTCAAGGTTTGGATTGCTCCTTCAAGCAGGGCGCCTGTGATGTTGCTGTTCCATTCGCTCACCACGATGCCAAATCGCATGCCCTTTGCACTAGGCACTGAATCGAAGTCGTAGTCGGAAAGGTTGTGAAAGCAGGTTGCCATGATTCAAGAACTTATTTAGAAAGGCGTTCGATGTATTTCTCAATTTCGTTATACTGCATTGAGTTTACATAGTTTTCCTTTATTTCTTCATAGCAATCAAGGGCCTCATCGTTTTTGCCCATAGCCTCGTAGATCTCGCCTGCTTGCATCCAATAGAACGGACTTAGAGTGGCATTATCAGCCATCTTGGCTGCCTTAACCAAAGTTTTAGCAGCTTTTTCGTTATTGCCTAATTGTGCATAGCAATTGCCCAACATAGCGATGGCAGAAGGAGTAATGATATTGTCATCGTATGCGTCAAAATCTTCCAAGAACTTCACTGCTTCTTCGTATTTTCCGGTCTGTGCGTAGCTCATACCTGCATACAATTTTGCCAAGTTGCCGGCGTCGGTGCTACCGTTTTCCTCGGCAATCTTCAAGAAACCTTCAAATCCTTGTCCGTCGCCATTAAGAGCCTTTTCAAAGTTGTCGGCGGCAAAATACTCTTGCCCTCTGAACATAGCTTCGCTCACAGCCTGATTGCGGCTTTCGCTATAGCTGTTGTATGCAAAGATTGCTGCAATAAGGGCGATGATGATGCCCAAACCATACATAAAGGGCTTCTTGTATTGATCGATCAAAGCCTCGGGTGTGCCTACGGTTGTATTCTCAACTGTAGCGTTTTCTTGTGATTTTTTTGTTGCCATTTTTATTTTATTTTTTTGTTTATATTTCATTAGGTATTTGCGCGCAAATGATTACCTATGAGGTGCGCACAAAAGCATGGCAAAAGTAGTTATTTTATCGCGTTTTATAAAATTTATAAGGTATTATTTTCCCGAAGTCTGCGATAAATCTTACTTTTGTATCGCATTATAAGCGAAGGATACAATAGATGATACTGAAAAAACTTGCTGTTTTAAATTACAAGAATATTGCACAAGCCGAATTGGAATTTTCGGATAAGATAAATTGTTTTATTGGGCAGAACGGAGAGGGAAAAACAAATCTTTTGGATGCGGTGTACTTCTTGTCGTTTTGCAAAAGTGCTACAAATTCCATCGATTCGCAGAACATACGTCACGATGAAGAGTTCTTTATGGTGCAGGGAAGCTATGAACGCGAAGACGGAGAGGTGGAAGACATATATTGTGGTTTGAAACGCAGACAAAAAAAACAGTTTAAGCGTAACAAAAAGGAATACAAGCGATTGGCAGAACATATTGGTTTGATTCCGTTGGTCATGGTGTCGCCATCCGACAGTGAATTGATTTCGGGCGGAAGCGAGGAGCGTAGACGATTCATGGATATGGTGATTTCGCAGTATGACCGTGAGTATTTGGAATCGCTGGTGCGCTACAATAAAGCTTTAATGCAACGTAACGTGTTGCTGAAACAAGAGGAGGAACCGGACGAGGAGTTAATGGCGTTGTGGGAAGAAATGATGGCTCAAGAGGGTGAATTGATTTTTGCCAAACGCACGGCTTACATCGAGGAGTTTATTCCTATTTTTCAAGATATATACTCTCGAATATCCATGGGTCGTGAAAAGGTGGGATTGAGTTATGTTTCTCATTGTCAGCGTGGTCCGTTGTTGGATGTTATTCGTCGTGATCGGGCCAAGGACCGTGTTATGGGCTATTCATTGCATGGGGTACATAAGGACGATTTGGAGATGACTTTGGGCGGATTCCTAATTAAACGTGAAGGATCGCAAGGACAAAATAAGACTTTTTTGATTGCCTTGAAATTGGCACAATTCGATTTCTTGAAACGTACCGGTAGCCGTACTACGCCGTTGTTGCTCTTGGACGATATTTTTGACAAACTCGATGCTGACCGTGTGGAGCAAATTGTACACTTGGTGGCCGGTGACAACTTTGGACAGATATTTATAACCGATACTAATCGTGACCATCTGGATAGTATATTGGCCAAGATGAACCACGGTTATAAACTATTTCGTGTGCAAGGAGGAGAGGTGAGTTTATGAGAAGGAATAAGGCGCAAAATATAGGCGATTTGCTACGCCAATTCCTACGCGAGGAGGGCTTGGAAACACCACTGAACGAACGTAGGGTGGTGGATGCTTGGCCGGAGGTGATGGGCGAGGGTATAGCTCGATATACCGGTGAAGTGTATGTGAAGAATTGTGTACTATATGTGCAACTAAAGTCGCCGGCCTTGCGAGCCAATTTATCGATGACCCGTGAATCGTTGGTTCGAAAGTTGAACGAACGCGTTGGGGCACAAGTAATTCAGAATATAGTTTTTAGGTAGAGTGGTTTATAGAACCTCGTTCATGGGGATGTCGTGAGGTTCATATGGAATAGACTCCACTTTTTGAAAATCGTAGGCCAATCCGATGGTGTGAATATGGTGGGAACGAAGACGCGACAACAAACGGTCGTAGTAGCCTTTGCCCCGCCCCAATCTGTTGTTCTGTTTGTCGAAGGCGACACCCGGAATAATAGCGAGATCGATGCGCGAAAATTCTGTAAAGGCTGCACCTTCTGGCTCTTGAATTCGGAATGCACCGGTGTGCAGATTATGGTTGCCTTGATAGCAACGTATTTCTAATTCATTGCCAACTACAACCGGCAAGAGTATCAACTTTTTATCATGCCAACGATGAATCAACTCTTGAGTTTGTACCTCATCGGGAAGTGCGTGGTAGAGCAGTACGATTTTAGCCTTTTTGAACAAAGGATGCTGTTCCACCTCTCGACAGATGGTAGCTGAGAGGTGAGCCAGTTCTTCCGAGGAATATTCCTTTTTTTTCTGCTTGATGCAAGCTCTTAATTCCGTTTTATTCATGACAATGAATGTGCAACTATTCAGCAACAGTAGCCGGTGTTTCGGGTGCTTTGGGGAAGGATGCTTGGTCTTTGAATAGTGCAACGGCACGTTGTACCGCAGCATCACTTTCGTTAAGATACTGTATATACTCTAACATGTCTTTTGCATTGTAGATGATGGTGCTGATGAGGTTGCGTTCGAACAGATGTCGAGATTCGTAGAGCATAAGATTGCGACGTCGCAAACCACGTTTTTCAGCAAAAGATGCAAACTTGTTCAACAAATTTTGTCGTTTCAAGTATTTGGTCAGGTCTGCTACGTTGTCAAAGGCTTCTAACTTTTTGCGATTAGAATCGGTATAGGCGAAGGCAAACTGTTGCAGCAACCCACTTAGTACAGCTTCTTTGAAGTAGGAAGTTACGCCTGTGGTATCTTCGGGAACAAAAATATCGGGTGTGATACCGCCACCACCATAAACCGTTCGGCCCAAGCGGGTTGTGTAGGCCTTACCGTCTTGCTTGATACTGTCTTGTGAGAAGAACTCGCCCCGTTCGTAACGGGTGAGAAGGTCGCTTTCATACTCGGCAGTATGCCCTTTTTGGTATGGTTTCTGAATACAACGTCCGGAAGGGGTGTAGTAACGTGCGATGGTAAGTCGTACGATGCTTCCGTCGCGGAACTCAATGGGTTGTTGCACTAAACCTTTGCCAAACGAACGTCGGCCTATAATGGTACCACGGTCGTTATCTTGGATTGCGCCTGCAAAGATTTCGCTTGATGAAGCAGAACCTTCGTCGACAAGAACTGCTAAGGGAATGGTGGGGAAGGCACCATGACCGTCGCTGCGAAATTCTTCGCGTGGCGATCTGCGTCCTTCGGTGTATAGGATTAAATCATTGTCGGCGAGGAACTCATTGGCCATTTGAATGGGCGCATGCATCAAACCACCGCGATTTCCGCGAAGGTCGATGATTAACTCTTGCATACCTTCCATATTTAATTTGGCTAGGGCAATGAGCATTTCCGGATAAGTTTTCTCGGCAAAATTTTTAATTTTAATATAGCCCACAGTGGGGGTAAGCATATAAGACACGTCTACGCTATGTACGGGGATGTTGCCACGAACGATGGAGAAGTATAATGGTTCAGGCTCACCTAATCGCTTGATACCCAACTTTACTTTAGTATCTTTGGGTCCTTTTAAACGCCGCATGGCTTCGGAGTTGGTTACAATCTTGCCTACGAAAGCCGTGTCGTTGACGCTGATGATGCGGTCGCCGGCCATAAGTCCCACTTTCTCAGATGGGCCACCTTTGATGACACTCATGATGTTGATGGTGTCGGATTGTATGGTAAACGAAATTCCGATACCGGAGAAACTACCTTTTAAGTCTTCGATGGATTCTGCAGCGTCTTTGGCACTGATGTATGAGGAGTGAGGGTCGAGTTCCGAAAGGATTTGCGGCATGGCCTCCTCGATAAGATTGTTTATGTTTACGGTGTCTACATAATTATTGTCGATAACCTGCAGCAGATAGTTAAGTTTGTTGCTTCCCGTATTGATGATGTTGAGCTCGTTTTTCGAGAAGAAATTGGAGTTGAATGCACCTATCAGTAAGCCTACAATGAGGCAGAGGGCTAAAAGAAGCGGAGTGAAGCGAGATTCCTTATGATGGCTCATGAATTTTATATGCTATATATAATTAGGTGTAATTATTATTGGAATGTGCAGCATGTGCTGGACTTATTCACTGATGGGTATATGAATAACTTCAATGCCTGCTCTTTTTAATAGATTGATGCCGTCTTCTAGTCGATAAGTACGATTGAAGATAACGCGACGAATGCCTGCTTGGATGATGAGTTTGGAACATTCGATGCAGGGGGCATCGGTGACGTAGAGTGTAGCATCCTCACTGTTGTTGCCCGAACGAGCTATTTTGGTTATAGCATTGGCTTCGGCATGAAGTACGTATGGCTTGGTAACATTGTTCTCGTCTTCGCATACGTTTTCAAATCCGGCCGGTGTGCCGTTATAGCCGTCTGAGATAATCATTTGATTCTTTACGATGAGGGCACCTACTTTGCGACGTTCGCAGTAGCTGTTTTCGGCCCATATACCAGCCATTCGTAGGTAACGGATGTCAAGTTCTGTTTGTTTTTCTTCAGGCGATTTCATATTGTTGTGTTCTGTATGTTAATGATTTGTAATGTATTTGTGAATTAGGAATGTTGAATGCCGTTGCGCTTGAGTAATGCTTGTATGTCGGGTTTCTTTCCACGGAAACGTTGGTACAGCGTCATGGGGTGCTCTGTGCCACCTCGTGACAGAATTTCGTCGCGGAAGCGTTGTGCCGTTTCCGGATTGAAGATTCCGTTTTCTTGGAATGCAGCAAAGGCATCGGCATCCAGAACTTCGGCCCATTTGTAGCTGTAATATCCGGCCGAATATCCTCCGGACATGATGTGACCGAATTGCACCGTCATACAAGTGCCTTCAACCTGGGGTAATAGTTGTGCCTTTGCCCAAGCATCTTTTTCAAATTGTAAGATAGGCTCGTTGAAAGGTGTGCTTAAAGTATAGTATGCCATGTCGAGCAAACCGAAGCTTATTTGACGGATGCAAGCATAGGCTACGTTGAAATAACGACTCTTTACAATGCGATCTATTAACTCCTCAGGTAATGGTTCGCCGGTTTCATAGTGGAAGGCAAATGTGTTGAGGAATTCGCGTTCAACCGCATAGTTTTCCATGAACTGGGAGGGCAGTTCCACAAAATCCCAATATACGTTGGTGCCGCTAAGACTCTCGAAACGTGTATTTGAGAAGATGCCATGAAGAGCATGTCCGAACTCATGTAGAAATGTTTCTACTTCGCCATGGGTGAGCAATGCCGGTTTGGACTCTGTAGGTTTAGTAAAGTTCATGGTGAGCGAAACGTGAGGGCGCGAATTGCCGTCTTCTTCGCTAATCCATTGCTCTTTGTAGGAAGTCATCCAAGCACCGCTCTGCTTGCCACTGCGTGGGTGGAAGTCGGTGTAGAGTACGGCGAGGAACGAACCGTCGCGGTCGAATACATCGTAGGCCGTAACATCCGAGTGATATACGGGGATATCTTTATTTTCAGCAAAGGTAATACCGTATAAGCGAGTTGCTAATCCAAAAACTCCTTGTTTTACTTTCTCCAACTCGAAATACGGGCGGAGCATTTCGGCATCGATGTTGTACTTACGCATACGGAGTTTATGGGCATAGTAAGTAAAGTCCCATGGTTGCATCACAAAGTCTTTGCCTTCTAGCTCTTGTGCCAATGAACTGATTTCTTGTACCTCCTCTTGTGCTGTGGGCATGTAAGCCGTGAGCAAATTGTTCAGTAGTTCATAAACGTTTTGGCTGTTCTCGGCCATACGTTTGGTGAGCACAAAATCGGCATAAGTATTGAAGCCCAACAACTGAGCACGTTCGCGACGAAGATTCACAATCTGCTTCACAATGTTCATGTTGTTGTATTCATTATCGTGGGTGCAGATGGTGTTTCGTGCCATATACATTTCTTCGCGTAGTTTGCGATTGTCGGCATAGGTGATGAAGGGGGTATAGCTGGGAGCGTGTAGTGTAAATATCCATCCCTCCAATTCTTTTTCTTTTGCAGCCAGCGCTGCAGCTTCTATCGCAGATTCGGGGAGTCCGGAGAGGTCTTCACGGTTAGTAATGTGTAGTTGGAAGTTATTGGTTTCCTTTAGGTTGTTTTGTGAAAATTGTAGCGTAAGTTGACTTAACTCCATGTTAAGGGCACGAAGTTTCTCTTTATCTGTTTCTGATAGGTTTGCTCCGCTACGGATAAATCCATCGTATACCTTATTTAGTAACATTTGTTCCTCGGCCGATAAATTACCATGATGCTCATACACATGCTTAACACGTTGGAACAGTTTTTTGTTGAGCATTGTGTTGTTGGCGTGTTCAGTAAGAATGGGTGACATTTTTTGCGCCAAGCTATCCATCTCATCGCAAGTTTCAGCACTAAGCAAGTTGAAGAAAACAGTGGTGACACGAGAGAGTAAGTTGTCTGGTGCGGTCACCGATATGGTATTTTCAAATGTAGGCTCCTCTGGATTGTTGATGATGCTTTGAGTAAAGGCTTCATCTTGACGGATGCCTTCCATGATGGCCGGTTCGAAATCTTCTATCTTTATAAGATGGAAGGGTGCGGTGTCATGTGGAGTATTGTATGGTTCGAAGAAAGGATTTTTCCTCTGAGTATTATTGTCTTGGATTATAGTATTCATATTATAATAGTTGAATTATCTTATGGTTTGTAGTGTACTAATAGTTTTTCTAAGGCTGGGACGATGATTTCCTTACGTCGAAGCAAAACCAAACCACGGTCTTGGAAATGATTTAAGGCTTTTGAAATGTTGATGCGTGTTTCGTTTAGATGTTGGGCTAAGTCTTCCATCTTGATGTTAAGAACTTTTTCTCCTGCCGGATACTCTACATGTTGGCGAATAAATCGGATGATGCGTTGCTCAGTATTGCCTGATGCAGTGTCCCATAGGATACGTTCGCCTCGAATGATGCGTGTGGAGAGCAGGTTGATGAGATTTAGTCTGAAGACCTCATAGTTTATAAACGTTTTGTTGATGGCCGATTTGTCTATTTTAATTAGTTGTGCCGAACTACGAACGGTGTAGGAATGTGTATATTGACGGTACAAGCCGTAGAGCGATTCGGGTTGCAGTACAGCGGGAGCTGAAATACGTTCGCTAAAGGAATAGGTGCGGTCTGATGATTGTGTATGGCGGGTAAGAGAACCTTTAAGAAGGAATATGAGCTGATTGCACGGAGAATCTTGTGAGGCAATTACTTGCCCCTGTTCACATTTGACGAAGTCGAAACGCACCTCTTCTACAATTCGTGTGAGGTCGTTCTTACCCAAACCTTGAAATAAGGGTAATTCCAACAAAGTGTCAAACATGCTTTGTTCCATTCGCTAATCTTCTTATATTACTTTGTATGTTCTTTTAATATCAAGTACTAAACAAAACTTTATTTATTTCAGAATCATTTTCTTTAGCGAAGGCGTAATATATGTTTGCAGATTTCCTTCTTCATCGGCGAAGATGAAATATACTTGAAGTTCGGGGTGCTGATTCAACACTTCTTGAGCTTTTTCTAATCCCAACACCATGAAGGCTGTAGCATACGCATCCGCTGTGGCGCAGTTTTGAGCAAGAACTGTGGAGGATAGGATGGAGTGCTGCACGGGATATCCACTTCTTGGGTCAATGGTGTGTGCAAGTTTTTTCCCGTCCTTATAATAGAAATTACGATAGTTTCCGGATGTAGCCATCGCGATTGGCTCTGAAAGATTCAAAATGGCTTGCAAACTTTTGTTGGACTGTGTCGGATCGTCTTGTGGTGTATTGATACCTACTCTCCAAGGTTTTCCGGATGGGTTAATGCCTTTCACAACAACCTCTCCGCCAATTTCAATCATGTAATTTTTAATACCCTTACGTTCAAACAATCGTGCCACTACATCATTTCCGAATCCTTTGGCTACAGCACTGCAGTCTAATATAATTCTTTCGTCTTGTTTCTGAATAGAATCGTTAACGAGGGAAATCTTCTTAAAGCCTACAAATTGGCATAAGCTATCAATGGTAGCGCTATCCGGCATAACCTCATTCTTAAATCCGAATCCCCAAGCATTTACAAGTGGAGCCACTGTGATGTCGAATGCTCCGTATGTTTGTTCGCTAACCATCCTAGAAAGGTTGTACACCTCAAGAAAAAGAGAATCGGGTTTGGCACCTTCATTTCGATTGATTTGACTGATGATTGACTTTTTATTGAACATAGAAAGTGAAGCATCAACTTTGCGTAGTTCTTCAATAATTTCTTGTTGTATGTTCTCCTTATACTGATAGGTGGCATGGTAGAAGGTTCCGAATATCTTGCCCTCATCTTTTTGATATGGGGCAGTGGGATTGTACTTTATGGCATATATTGTACC
>JAFOXE010000246.1 GCA_017425765.1 Paraprevotella sp.
AGGGCTATATAAATCCAAATCATATTGCAAAAATACCTTCGTGTTCTATTGAATTATTCGTTGCGATGCACATTCTGTATATAAATCCGCAAGCACTCACACAATCCATCAAAATGCGCCTCACGGAGATAAACCAAAAACCGCACAATCCTTACGTGATTAAGAATTGTGCGGTTTCGTATGTTTCATTCGGTCTTATAGTTTGATAATCAACACCACTGTAGACACAATCGTACTGATGGCTCCCAACACTTGGGCACCGACAGACAAATAGGTATATCCCGGGCTTGCCTTAATAGCCTTAGAACGGTTAGGCTCTACATAAATCATGTCGTTTTGTTGCACATAGAATGCGGGATTAGTAAATACGTCGGAGCGAGTCAAATCCACATTATACATTACACGTTCTCCATTCACCTCGCGGAACAATTTGATATTCTTCTTTAAGCCATCATCGTCCACATCACCGGCTTGTGCCAACACGTCAATAATGGTATTACGTTCCGAAGTTAAGTTTATCATTCCGGGCCTGCGTACACCACCCACAACGGCCACACGGGCATTCATCAATCGTACGGTTACATCCGGGTTTTGAATCAATTGGGCTGCAATGATTTTCTTTTCAATGGCATCGGCACATTCGTCGGTGGTCATACCATCCACCTTTACCGAACCAATAGCCGGCAGAGTTACCTCTCCTTTATTATTCACAGTGTAACCATACACGTTGTTCACATGTGTACCCTGCACATTAGTGCCTTGTTGATACGCCGAACCCATCATCACATCCTGAGCAAAGATGCGCAACAATTCCGGCTTTTCGCAGGTAATCTTAACCATAATATTGTCGGCAGGCTTGATGCGCATTTCGTATTGTTGTTCTATATTTTGTGCAGCAAGGTATAAGGAATCACAACCTTGAAAATACACAAACTCTTTCTTCGACGCACAGGACGAAAAACTCAATGCCAACACTAAAGCCATGGCTGATAATAGAAGCTTATTCATCTTTTTATTCGTTTGGGTTTAATTTATCGTTTATATACACTTCCAATAATTCGGTTTCTGCTTCGGGGCAAATGATTACTTCCTTGGCATTGGCTGCCAACATCACGGTATGTCCGGCGCTGAGCATCACTTCTTCGCCCTCAGATTGTATTGCACATTGTCCACGCAAGCACACATATACCACAAACGTGTCTTGCCCTGACACATCCGTGGTCATGGTTTGGCTCAAAAGGATACGACGTGTGGTGAAATAAGGTGACTCCACTAAGGTTTGAGGGGCACCGTCCAAAATTGAAGGCTGAATCGCGGCATCACGACTTGGCGTAAAATCGATGGCCTCGCGAGCCTCTTCTATATGTAACTGACGCGGACGACCTTGAGCATCCACACGACCGTGGTCGTAAATGCGATAGGTGATGTCGCAACTTTGTTGAATCTCGCAAATCAAGCAGCCGGCACCAATACTGTGCACACGACCGGAGGGCAAAAAGAACACATCTCCGGGCTTCACCTCATAGCGGTTCAGCACTTCGTGCAACGTGCTATCGGCCACGCGTTGCTCGTACTCGTCCACCGAAATTTGTGTATTGAAACCGCTCAGCAAATGAGCCCCCTCCTGGGTTTTCACCACCACCCACATCTCGCTCTTACCGCAACATCCATGACGTTGTTGAGCTAATTCGTCGTTGGGGTGCACCTGCACCGAGAGGTCTTGTTCGGCATCAATAAACTTCACCAACAAAGGAAAGTTGCATCCAAAACGCTCATACACTTTTTTGCCCACCAAAGCCTCACGCTCGCGCTCCACTAGTTGAGTAAGCGTCAAACCGGCATACGGGCCCTGCTCCACACAAGTTTCGTCGCCCGACAACCCGGACAACTCCCAACTTTCTCCAATGCCGTCGCCCACAGCCTCCATCTGTTTGTAAACGGAGAGTTCGCGACCGCCCCAGATGCGCTCTTTGAACAAAGGACGAAAGATGTATAACTTTTGTGACATACGTATAAGTACTACTTTTGAAAACACAAAAATAGTGTTTTTTTTTCATTGTCAACGTGTTTTCAGAGGATTTTTGCGAGCAAGCGGGCAATCTGCCTGCATTTATATGTCTGCTCAAGGGGGCATATTTGCCACACACATCGGCATCTGCATAAAAATAGACGCTCGCCTTGCACACGCAAGACGAGCGTCTATAAGAGGCACACATGGTGGTGTAAAACCACCTTACATCATCATGTATTTGTCACATCGGGAGCATCGGAAGCATGTGCACATGCACCTTCTTCTTCAAAGCACTCGGCCAAAAGAGTCATAAGCAGAGGCTGGGCACTGCTTTGTTTCATACTGAGCGCACCGGCAGAAAGACAAAGATAGCGAGCCACAGCCATGTGGAACAACTGCACCACGGCCCGACACTTCTCGTTGAGTACAGCACCTTGAAACTGCTGTAAAAAGCTGAACAAAGTGGCCAATTGTGGCTCGGCCTGATGTTGCATGGCACCCTTCAGTGTATTTCCGTTAGGCTCAAGTCGATATAACGGCTCGCCGGAGTAACGACACAGTACCACTACCACAAACTGCCACAACAGGCAAAAGTCGTGTAGTTGGGAATGGCCGTGGGCATTGGCAGCCTTCACCGGACCGGCACGAAATACCGCAGCATGGGCGACAATCAAAAGCTGCAGACGCTGATAGTCGCGACGCGACACTTTTACGGGCACAAAAGCATGACGGGTATTTGAGGATTTACGTTTAGCTCTGTTCATATCTCATTTTATTGGGTTCTTACGCTGCAAATGTAGCACAACCGATGTGCATTTGTTTGCGGTGCACCGCAAATAACTAAAAATTTTTGCCTTTACATTTGTGGCACATAGGGCTGCGGCTCTTTGCATTATTAAATAGGTATTCACCCTTAAAAAAATTGATTGTTATGAATTCTTTCCTCACCGTGGCCGAGGTGGCCTGTGCTCTGTTTCCGGACACCGGAAGACGCAATGCCTTGCGCAGATTTCGTTATATGCTGAAAACGGATCCAACGCTATGGAACGAGCTCACCGAAGCCCGTTTTCGTGCGCACCAAAGGGTATTCACACCACAACAGTACGCCATTCTGGTGCGCTACATTGGCGAACCATAAAGCAGTTGTACAGCCCAACACAAATAAAAGTACGAATCGATACTCAACAATGCCAAAAAGTACGAAACAGAACGAGGCGCCCCAGGCCAATACCGCAACTTTGCAGTGTCAATTGATGGGGATAATGCTTCCCGCCCCGGTTCAGGGGAGCAAACATGTAAAATCTAATAAAATTAAAGACTTTATGATTAACATCAAAGTGGTGCGCAAAATTGATGCGCGCGACAAAACGGCTCCGGCCTTGTATTATGGTTGTGTAAAAACCTTCGACAGACTATCTATCGACCAATTGGCTAAACGAATCAGCAGCTCGTGCACAGCCACTCGAAGCGATTGCTTGGCAGTGCTTTCGGCTTTGCAGGAACAAGTAATTTACGCCTTGCAGCAGGGAGCTCGCGTAAGCCTTGGCGACCTTGGTTTCTTGAGAGTGTCGTGCAAAAGCGGTGGCGTGGCTACGCCCGAGGAATTTGAATGTAGCGACATCAAGAAGCTGCGCATCGTATTCACGCCTTCGCAAGTGTTGCGTAATGCTTTCAAGCTCACAAATCCGGATATCGAGTTGAACAACTTGTATAAGGAAACGCGTACGACCTCGAACAATGATAAACCAGAAGAGGAAGAGGCATAATGAAAAAGAAAGATTCGCGTCCTTCGCACAACCTTCCACGCGGACTGCGTAACAATAATCCCCTAAACATACGCAAAGGCAATAGTTTATGGCAAGGGGTACGAAAAGACGGGGACGACCCCGATTTTTTGCAGTTCGTGAGCAGAGCATGGGGATATAGGGCAGCCTTTGTGCTGCTACGGACCTACATCTGCCGACACGGAGTGTGCACCCCGCAAAGCATTATCAAACGCTGGGCACCGGCTGCCGACGGCAACCAACCGGAGGAGTATCTGAACAGAGTGTTACTGCTCAGCGGACTAAAGGCCGACGAAAAGCTACACAGCACCAATCGGCAACAAATGACCACCCTTGTGGAGGCCATGAGCCGAGTGGAAAACGGAGTGCCGGCCGTAAAGGAGGAAGTGGCCGAAGGATGGGCCTTGTACATGGGCTGAAGGAAACGGAAAGGTGTCCGGTGCGCAACGAATCGAATTGTTTCATCCTTAAACACATGCAAACATGAAGAAGAAAAAGATGTGGACCACCATTCTGAAGATCCTGGCTACCGTGGCTACGGCGCTGCTTAGCGCAATTGGAGGGGCCTCACTGTAAGGCTATGCACAGTCTGCCCTTCGCAGCACAAACACAAAAAAGAGGCCGCCCCTACCTTTTTATAGGTAGAGGCGGCCTTACTTATTTAGGGATAATTAAATATCCATGATTACTTAACGATTTGCTTGCTGCGGTTAACAGTGCCATCTTCAAGAGTTTCAACCACGATAGTGATACCCTTAGCCGGACGAACCACTTGCTTACCATCGATAGCATAGTACTTGATACCGGCTACCTTAGCCACTGCCTTATCAGCACCAACACCTTCGATGGCTGTAGGAGCAGATTGACCCAAGTAGAAGAGTTGGAAGTTGTCGAACGCTACCCAGTCGTTAGTTTGAGTAGTACGTTTGCGCAAACCAATCTTGGTTTCAGTAACACCTTCTTCTACCTTGAAGATTACTTCGTTGCCATGATACAAGTCGCCACCACCTTCTTCTACAGGAGCCATGTAGATAGAAGCTGCTTCCATAGTCTTAGGAACATAAATAGAAGTTTCACCACCCAAGACAGACTTCATATCTTCTTCACCGGTGCCGGATACGGCTGTGCTAGAAGCACCTGCGAACAAAGATACCATTTGAGTACTATCGGCAAACTCGCTATTTTCGGCATACATATAAGCATAGATTGGCTCACCGGCCTGACCCTTGGCGATAGAATCGCGACGTGCTTCAGCACCCGGAGTTGAATTGTGACCGGCAAAACGATAGAAACCTTGTACAGTTACCTTGTAGTAACCTGCAGGCAAACCTACCAATGTTTGATAGAAGTCGAAGTTCTTGTTGAAGATTTCGTAGATACCGTGGTTCGCAGTACCCTCTGCTGGCCAGAATGCGCCACTGTTGGCGTTGTCGTATACGAAACTTGGATTGTCGATAATAGCTGTAGCCTCAGCAGGATTTTCTTCAGAAGCTGTAGACAAGTGGTCGTACAATACGTACATTGCCCATCCACTCTTCAAGTTTGCAATAGCGGTTTCTACCTCTTCGTTTGACTCGAAATACATACCGAACTCATAAGCCATTTCTGGATCTGCCTTGATAGCAATTTCGTCCATCAAATCTTGCATACCGGTGTATGAAGAGCTTACGTTGGCCATCTTGATTCCGTATTCCTCGGCAGCCTTAGCCACTTCTTCAACCAATGTGATTGACTTTTCACCATAAGCAATAGCTTCTTTCAACTGTTCGATTGCAGCGATACAAGCATCTGCATCAATAGAAAGAGCTTCCATACCGGCCATGACAGCCTCTTCTATCTTAGAAGTAGCACCGGTTACGATTACTTGGTCAGAAACGGTTTGTGCCTTTTCAATCAACTCATTAATAGCATCTTCGTAGTCCGAAGTTGTGTTACCGGCGTAGAATACGCGGAAGTTGTCGAACAAACTCCAGTGGTTACCTGAAATTACAGGATCCACACACTTAAGACCAATCTTCAAAGTACCATCGGTTACCACACAAGTTACTTCATTTTCATACAAACCTTCATCGAAATAAATGCGGGCTGATTGCATACAGTTTGGAGACCACTTACCATCTTGGTCGATGTTATCCCATTGCCAATCCCCTTTCTCTGCACCATATTCATAGGCTGTACCAAAACGAATATTGTCTTGACGATCGTCTAACAAACTCTTACATGCCTTTTCTGTGTCGTTACCATACACGAACAAACGAATATTTTCGGTCTTATCGGCCCATGCAGTGTAAGAAGCAGCAAAATCACTAACACGATAGAAAGCTTGTACCTTAATAGTATACTTACCATTTGGCAAACCTGTTAAAGTTTGATGAATATCGAAGGTTGCGTTGAAGACCTCAGCACTTCCATGACCTAAAGCATAGCCAGAACCTTCCCAACCGGTTTGCTTGTCGAAGTTGGCATTAGTCAACAATGCAGTCAACTCCTTACCGGCACCATCAGGACCGTTCAATGTTTCCTTCACACCTTCTTGGATAGTCTTGTCAAGCAATACATAGGCAGAATCAATATCTGCTGTGTTGTAGGTACGATCATAGTAGGCTTCTTCCCATTCATAACTCAAGCCTTCAACAGCTTCCACCACATTATCAAAGCCGGCTGCAGAGTAAATAGAGATACGATCTTGAGAAACTTTATCCCACAATTCGTACAAACGATTGTAAGCATTAACCTCAGCCAATACAGCAAAGTTCAAAGAGTCCAATTCTGTAATGGCAGCCTTCATTTCCTCATCTGTAGCATTTGCATTTGCATAAAGAGCAGTAGCAGCAGCAATAGCAGCATCGAAAGTAGCAGCAGTAGCTTCGCCAAAATAAGAGTCTGACTCGTTGAATACGTTTACTTCGCACTCAGATATCTTGGCCAAAAGCGCACCCTTAACAGCATTAGGATCCTTACCGAAGAAGCTCAACTTGAAGTTGTCAACACCTACCCAGTTTGCATCGGTCGCCAAAGTTTCGAAACCTAGGATGATTGAGTCGTTAAGTACAGTGAAATCCAAAGCAAAATGCTCAGGTTGACCATTACCGGTATGTACACTTTGACGAGTCAAGATACCACCGTCGGCAAACAAATAAACACCTGAAACCTGAAGATCTGCATCATTTTGACGTGTAGCAACTACATCAGCTTCCAATCTATAACGTCCTTGAGGAACGTTCTTGATGATTTGATACATTCTCTTGTCAGGCAATGCGTTTGATGATGCAATCCAGTTCTCCAAGAATCTTGAGAAGCTCAAACCGGTTTCTGCATTGGTTTGAGTAGAATTTTGGAATGCAAATGAATTAGGCTTTTGAGCGCCATCTTGTACAGCACCGGTCCAACCGCTTGCATCCTCACAAGTTGGGTTTACAATCAAATGAGTCAACTCAATAGGATTGTCTTCAGTAGCTGCATCCCACATTACAGCATCAATAGCAATTTTCAAATTCTCGGCTGCAGCTGTGATTTCTTCAGCAGTAGCGGTAGTGCTGGTATAAACCACACCGGCCTCTGAAGTAGAAACAGAAGGGAATTCTGCCGCACGAACCAATTCTGCGTAAAGAGACTTACGTGCACTAAATGCTTTGTATGCATCTTCCGTTACAAACAACCATTCTAAAGCAGCATTTTCATAACCTTCTACACCATTATCAATAGGATTAACACGAGTAGAAACCTTAGAACCGTCTGCGTTCAACTGGCCATCCCAACCAACATAGGTATTTACGTAAATACCGCCTTCAGCTTCAAGACCATAAACAGCATCTGCATCAGTTATCTTAAACTTGTATACATTGTTACCTTGAGCCTCAAACTTCCAGAAGTTGTGACCTTGGTCACCCATATCGACACAAATTTCTGCTGGGCCTACCATAAACACATACTTGTCAACCAACTCGCCGCTCCACTCTGACAAGAAAGGAGTTTTTGCTAGTAGGGTCCAACCACTTACCGAAGCATCTACGCCGGTAGAGTCGTTTAGAAGGTAACGGATACCAGTATCACCCAAAGATGCTTGGGTCTTCCAACTGTTACCATTCGTCAAGAATTGGCCAGCACCGGTGTTGTAAAGATAGTATTGACCATTATCTGTCAATTCACTACCTACAGGAACAGGAGCAGTCCAAGTTTGAGCCATCACAGGGACGCTCAGAAATGCTGCGCATGCAAACGCAAGCAAAGAGAGTAACTTGTTTTTCATGTTACAAATAAATTAGTTAATAAATAAATGTTGTTTATAATTTGAGTATACTATACACCTATAGTAGTGGCAAATTTACACTAAAACATCTGAACACGAAAAGAAAGTACAAACAATATTTACACACATCATCACTTTTTAACGTTTATTAAAAGGAGTAGATGTAACACAATACACTTGCCGCGATAAGGATAAATATGTACCTTTGTGCACGAGAACATACTAAAACAAAAAATTAATGATAATTGCTGTAGACTTTGACGGAACCATCGTAAAACATAGGTATCCGGAAATTGGCGAAGAAATCCCGTTCGCCACACAAACACTAAAAATGTTGATTCAAGAGCGCCATCAACTCATCTTGTGGACCGTACGCGAAGGCGAACTTTTAGAAGACGCAATAGAATGGTGCAAAAAAAGGGGCGTGGAATTCTACGCCATAAACAAAGACTTTCCCGAAGAAGATGTAAATAAAAATATTCACTTTAGTCGCAAACTTAAAGCAGACTTGTGGATAGACGATCGCAACCTAGGCGGCTTGCCCGATTGGGGAACTATCTACCGAATGATTCACGAGAACAAAACCTGGGCCGACATCTTACAAGAAGAACTCGAAGCACCCAAACCACAAAGAAGAAAAAATAAATGGTGGCCGTTCTAAGAACAGCCACCATTTATTTTATATATACCTTATATTATATAGGTATTCAAAAGATTGAACCACATACTTAACGCTCAGTCATGCCGGAAGAAGAACCTCCATAACTACCGTATGTTCCATAGTATCCATATCGACCATATCTACTATGCTTGCGGTAGCCATAATAATATCCGTACTTCTTCTTATCCAAGTCCACACCGTTCAATACCAAGTTTACCTTACGCATCTTAACATCCTTCTTTATAGTATTAATCAATGCAAAGTTAGCCTTAAACGAATGGTCTGCACGACACACAAAGAATGAAACATCGGCCACACGAGCAATCTCGAGCGAGTCACTAACCAAACCAACCGGAGGAGTATCCACTACAACGTAGTCGTACATTTCACGAAAATGCATAAATGCCTTATCTAACAATTCTCTTGTGATCAATTCTCCTGGGTTAGGAGGAATAACACCGGCCGGCAAAACATCCAAGTTTGGATTAATCACTCCATGAGTAATTTGCGCTTTCAACAATTCGAAATCGTCGCTATCACCTGCCAAATATGAAGTTATACCACGTTTATCATGCTTCAAACCAAACAACTTAACCAAGCGCGGTTTACGAATATCCAAACCAATCAACAACACCTTCTTGCCCAACAAAGCCAAACTTACAGCAAGATTGGTACTAACGAAAGTCTTGCCTTCGCCCGGAATTACTGAAGTACACAACAACACTTTTTCATTACCTGAAAGAATAAAGCGGAAGTTGGTACGCAAGCCTCGGAATGCTTCTTCCATCATGTCGTTACTGTTCTCACGCACCACAATACCGTGGTTTGATTCATCCAGATTCTTACGTAAAGGAATATCGGCAAGAATAGGGATGTCGGTCAAACGCTCCACGTCTTGACGACCTTCAATACGATAGCGCAACAAGTTAATCAAGAACAAAATTCCGAAAGGCAAGCCAATACCTAGAACTAAGGCCACCAAATAAATCATACTATTACGTGGCGACACCTTACCTACAAACTCAGGTGCATCGATAACACGTGCCTTTGTTGCAGTAGAGGCCAAGGAGATGGAGTTTTCTTCACGCTTCTGCAACAACATCAAATACAAGCCGGCTTGAATTTCTTGCTGACGTCCGATGTTATTCAAAATACGTTCTTGGCTCGGGGTTTTAGAAATCTTACCCATGTACAACGCATACTGCTGATCGATACTTCTCTTTTGCACTTGCAACTCGCTATACATAGTACGCATAGACTGCAAAATCACGTCGGCCATATTGGTAAGAATTTCTGTTTGTTCCAAAACCGCAGGCGAGCTTTCAGATGAAGCCTTAACTAAGCGATTGCGTTGTGCCACCACCTCATTATACTTACTAATCTGATTATTCAACACTACATTCTCAAGACCTAAGTTCATCGGAATCACGCCTAAAGCGTTCTTCGGATTGCTAACGTATTCAATAAG
>JAFOXE010000247.1 GCA_017425765.1 Paraprevotella sp.
ATGATTACCGTAATACTTTCGTCGGTATTTCCGGTAAGGCTTACAACTTTCAGCGACCCGGCTGTTATCACATTTATCTTTATCAGCGTTTCCATTATGGCGGTGTATCCCGTTATCTTTACCAGCATCAACAATCTGTCCGAAGTAGCAACCACCTTACCGGATTCGAATTAAAACATCTGTACGATGCACCCATAGAAGATTACATTGCGCGTGAACTCGATTTTCTACAAAGTGACGAACGCTTTAAGCAACATGCCATCAATCGCACCGTAGGACGCGTACATCAATCTATGGAGGCATTTATACATAATATGAATACTATCCACTCTAGGGGTGGAAACCAAGTGGTTTTCTCATCCATCAACTACGGCACCGACACATCGGCCGAGGGTAGATGTATCATACGCGAGTTGTTGCAATCAACGTACGAAGGTGTAGGCAACGGCTCCACTGCAATATTTCCTATTCAGATTTGGAAGAAGAAACGAGGCGTAAGTTATCTGCCAGAGGATAAGAACTACGACCTCTACGAGTTTGCATGTAAAGTAGCAGCCCGCAGATTCTTCCCTAATTTTGTAAATCTTGATGCCACCTTCAACCAACACGAGAAATGGGATATCAACGACCCCAAACGCTATCAATACGAGGTGGCTACAATGGGATGTCGTACCCGTGTCTTCGAGAATCGTTTTGGCGAAACTACATCAATTGCCCGCGGAAACCTCTCGTTCTCGACCATCAATATTGTACGTTTGGCCATTGAATGCATGGACATCGAAGACAAAAAAATCCGTGTAGAAAAATTCTTTGCTAAATTGGATGAATTGCTCGAAATCACTGCTAAACAACTTTGTCATCGCTACGATTTCCAAAAGACAGCATTGGCCAAACAATTCCCTTTGCTCATGTCGTCACTATGGAGTGGCTGCGAAAAGTTGAAAGCCACCGACACCATAGAGCCAGTAATCAATCAAGGAACCTTGGGAATTGGCTTCATTGGTTTGGCCGAGTGCTTAGTCGCATTGATTGGAAAACATCATGGCGAAAGCGAGGAAGCACAACAACTTGGTCTGAGAATCATCACCTATATGCGTGATCGCGCCAACGATTTCTCTGAAAGATACCTTCATAATTTCAGTATATTAGCAACTCCCGCAGAGGGGTTATCCGGACGTTTTACACGAATTGACCGTAAGAAATATGGCGAGATTGCTGGAGTAACGGATAAGATCTACTACACAAACTCAAATCATGTTCCTGTTTATTTCAAATGTTCACCCACCCACAAGGCAAAAGTGGAGGCTCCCTATCATGACCTCACGAGAGGCGGACATATTTTCTATATTGAAATAGATGGTGATGCCACGCACAATCCACAAGCAATTATGGATATTGTAGACTTGATGGACAAGCATAACATTGGCTATTGCTCTGTAAATCACAACCGAAATCGTTGCATGGATTGTGGCTATGAAGATGCACAAGAGGAGTTAACCATATGTCCTAAATGCAATAGTCGACACATCGACCGTTTGCAACGCATTACAGGATATCTAGTAGGCACCACTGAACGTTGGAACAAAGCCAAACTTGCAGAACTCAATGACAGAACCATCCATAAATAGCATCCGTATCCTCGACATTAAATACGGTACCTCGGTAGACGGACCCGGTCTGCGCACCTCCATCTACTGTGCTGGATGTGCACACCACTGCCCCGGCTGCCACAATCCACAGTCATGGAACGAACTGGGGGGAACTCCCATAAACATCGATAAGTTGTTTGCACTCGTTCAAGAGGCCGATATGAATGTTACATTTTCCGGAGGCGACCCAATGTGGCATCCGGAAGCGTTCACTACATTAGCTCGCCTAATAAAACAACACACAAACAAAACTATTTGGTGTTATACGGGCTACTTGTTCGAGGACTTGATGAAACATCCCGAACGACGTGCATTGGTAGAACTATGTGATGTGATTGTCGATGGCAAGTTCTTTGAGGAAGAACGCGACCTATCTCTCCCGTTTAGGGGCAGTCGCAACCAACGCATCATCGACGTTCAAAAATCATTGTATGGCGAGGTCTGTCTTCTCAAATGAAATTTACCTATATATAATAAGGTGGAAAAACAGTCTTATACCACAAATAATAATGGCAAGCATATCTGCTTGCCATTATTATTATCACGAAACACCATTAAAGTTTGGTGCTGTTACAAATCATTTTTCCAGAGCATATATGGATTTTTTCGCATATGCGAATTATAGAAACGGCGATCGCCCGTTACCTCTCTCCCCAGAAACTCTGGGCGATCAAATGCTTCGTTCTCATCAGAAAGTTCTACTTCTGCCAACACTAAGCCCTCGTTCTCGCCATAAAATTCGTCCACCTCAAACACGTGATTCCCACTTCTAATCAAGTATCGCGTCTTGTCTATAATGCCCGGTTCACAAATTCTCATCAAATCCTCTGCATCGGCCAATTCGATTTCCTTCTCGAACTCATAACGAGCCAACCCTGCATGATTCGAAGGCCCTTTTATGGTAAGATAACCTTTTTCTCCTCGGATTCGAACCCTTACAGTTCGGCCATTACTGCTGCTGATATAGCCCTGTTTGATACGACTATGATGATACGCAAGGTGTTTATATTCGCCTTGTACTAGAAACTTACGCTCAATTTCGAGAGGCATCGTTACAATACCGCAAAAGCTACTAGACTGATGATTGTCAACAAGATGAGTGCTCCTACCAAACCCTTGATAGCACGTTTCCCTTGTTCTTCCTCACGTTTAGCCATAGCAGCCTTACGCGCCAACTTCTTTAACTTGCTCATAGTTGTAGTTTTTATGTGATTATATTATAGGTTAGATTCCTCGGCTCCGAATTCCATCAGGTAGGCTTTGATGAAGTTATCCAACTTTCCATCCATCACGCCACCTACGTCCGAAGTCTGGTAGTTTGTTCTATGGTCTTTCACACGGCGGTCGTCAAACACATAACTACGTATCTGGCTACCCCATTCTATCTTCTTCTTCCCGGCCTCGATCTTTGCCTGTGCCGCCTTACGTTTTTGCAAAGCTCTATCGTACAATTGCGACTTAAGCAAACGCATGGCGTTTTCACGGTTTTCCAATTGTTTGCGGCTCTCGGTGTTTTCGATAAGGATTTCTTCTTCCTCTCCGGTATCCGGGTCTTTATACATATAACGCAAACGAACACCCGTTTCCACCTTGTTCACATTCTGACCTCCTGCACCGCCTGAACGGAACAAATCCCACGAGATACGCGAAGGGTCTACGTACACCTCAATGGTGTCATCCACCAAGGGTGTTACAAACACAGATGCAAACGACGTCATACGCTTTCCTTGAGCATTATATGGCGACACGCGCACCAATCGATGCACACCATTCTCCGATTTCAAGTATCCATACGCAAATTCGCCCTCTAACTGCATGGTTACTGTTTTAATTCCAGCCTCATCACCATCCTGCAAGTTGCTGATGGTACATTTATAACCATGTGCTTCGCCCCATCGCATATACATACGCATCAACATGGAAGCCCAGTCCTGGCTCTCTGTACCTCCGGCACCGGAATTTATCTTCAACACCGCGTCCATACTATCTTCCTCTTGGCGCAACATATTGCGCAATTCAAGGTCTTCTAGGGCAGCCAATGCACGGGCATACAGTTCGTCCACTTCTTCCTCCGTTACCATTTCCTCCTTGTAAAAGTCAAAGGCTAATTCCAATTCGCTGCACAAGTCTTTGATTTCCGAGTATCCTTTTATCCATTTCTCAAGGCTCTTCACGAGCTTCATTTGTTCCTCGGCTGCCTTCGCATCGTCCCAAAATCCGGGCGCCTGTGTGCGCAGCTGCTCTTCTTCCAATTGAATCTTCTTACCCTCAATGTCTAGATAGCGATTCAATGCCTCGGTACGTTCTTTTACTTCTTTTAGCTGTTCTATGGTAATCATGTGGTATATACAACATAAGCTTTTCTATACGCAAAGATAGCGAATTATCACCATCGGCGTACAGAAAAGCTTATTTTTATTAGCAAATTTTCGTTTACTTATACATAGCCTCTATTTGCTCCTTGTAGTTCTGATTCAGTACAGGTCGTTTTATCTTTAGAGTATTGGTTAGTTCTCCTCTATCCATACTGAAAGGTTCGGGTAATAATGTTATACGTTTCACTTTCTCATAGTTCGCAAATTCCTGTTGCAATAAGTCGATACGTGCTAAAATCATGTTCACCACCCTTTCGTTAGAACACAATTCGGCCATTGAACCATAAGCAATTCCTTCCTTCTCGGCATACTCCTTCAAGAGTTTATATTCGGGGATAACCAAGGCTGAAACAAATTGTCGTTCGTCAGCGATAACCACAATTTGATCAACATAACGGTCTACCACCAACTTTGACTCAATCATCTGCGGAGCAATATACTTACCGTTTGATGTTTTGAAAAGGTCTTTGATACGTTCGGTCAAGAACAACTCTCCATCCTTTATATAACCGGCATCGCCCGTGTGGAACCAGCCATCTTCGTCGATAGTCTGTGCTGTCACTTCCGACTTACGATAATACCCCTTGGTAATGGCGTTACCACGAAGCAGCACTTCGCTGTTCTCACCAAACTTGATTTCTACTCCACTTATCACACGACCTACCGATCCAATGGTACGAGGATGAGTATACCAATCGCACGATACGGTGGCTGTTGATTCGGTCAATCCATATCCGGCCGTCATATTGATACCTACAGAATGTACAAACTCCTCCACCTGAGGCGGAATAGCAGCTCCTGCAGTAGGGAAGAAATTACCATTTTCCAAACCTAAGGTCTTCTTCAACAAAGAAATAATTGTCTTCTCAAAGAATTTATAACGCAGTTTAAGTTGTAATGGAGGCACCACCCCCTTAAGACGATAGTTCACATTATATTCATGTCCCACACGAATAGCCTCATTCATCAAACGGCGCTGCATAGGGCTGCTGGTTGCTATTTTCTCTTGTACTCCGGCGTAGAGCTTTTCCCAAAAACGCGGCACAGCGCACATACAAGTGGGACGAACTTCTTTTAACGATTGTAGGATATCAGCCGGATTCAGATTTATTGCCAACTCGGCTCCTTCGGACAAGCCCAAATAAGACCATGCCCTTTCAAACACATGGGTAAAGGGCAAGAAATTCAAAAACACATCCTTTTCGCTCAATGGCAACACGGCATCATTAGCCGGAAGTGCCGAGAAATACATTAAGTGAGTAAGAATAACTCCCTTGCTCACACCGGTGGTTCCTGAAGTATAAAGAATGTTTGCAATATCATCCATTTGAGCTTCGCTTGAGCGTTTCTCCACCTCCTCCTGATAGGGAAGTTTCTCACCCATGGCCAAGAACTCGTCGAAGTAGATAGACACCTTATCCTGCGGATTCTTTACCACCTTGCGATC
>JAFOXE010000248.1 GCA_017425765.1 Paraprevotella sp.
GCATTCGCAATGTACCTACAGTATTGTTCATCAAAGGTGGTGAAGTAGTAGACAAACAAGTAGGTGCTGCGGCCAAGTCGGTGTTCGAAGATAAATTGAAAGCCATTCTATAATATATAAGGAGTATGGATAATTTAGAAACAGAGCTCTTGATGGACGCTGAGGACGATGCTCGCGCCATTGAGTTCATTAGAAATTATTTGCCTCAGGAATTGAAAGAGCGCTTTACAGAAGACGAACTCTACTATTTCCTTGACGTCATTGTAGAATATTACGCCACCAGCGGAATTCTGGATGCTGAACCCGATAAAGATGGCTGCATCGACATTGACATGGAAAAAATTGTAGATTACGTGGTAAAACAAGCTCGTAAAGACAAGATGGGTGAATACGACCCCGAAGAAGTTATGTGGGTGGTACAAGGCGAAATGGAGTACGGAGAAAGTTTGGAGGACTGACACACACCGCCAAACAGACGAGCATCTGCACACCACCTAGTTGAGCATCTCGTTGCATCAAGGCGAGCATGTATATAGCAATTAGTCCTGCATCTAATTTAGGTTAGATGCAGGACTAATTGCTTTTTTATGTGTTTCCACACGGAAGAAAGACCTATTCTCTAACTTCCACAGCCTTGGATATAAACAAAAAACACTTTATTCTAAAGTAAATCCCAAGGCCTCTACTGTTTTACGCACCTCTTCGTCACTAACTTTTCCGGATATGATAGTTTTGCCGGTAGCTAATTCAACCTCTACGTGTTCCACGCCGAGCAAGGAACCTAAGGCACGTTCTACATTAGTACGACAATGATTGCAACTCATACCTTTTACATAAAACACCTTCTCACTCTCCTTGTGGGTGTGGTGTGCACATTCGCAAGAATGACACGAACAACCATGCGACCTCTTGCAATAATGACGAACTACGACATTCAACAAAAGAACGCCCAACAAAATGCTACACGATGAAGCAAACCACGAAACATCCTCACCACAACAATGCGCCGACTGCATCAGAGTGGACAAAAACCATTCGCGTGGAAACAGATAATCTATGCCCAAGCCAAAAAGAACAGCACCGCCCACAATTGCCAACATATAGAGCAAGAAAGTGCGACGGCCCAGCACCTTATTCACTACCAACATGGCACCCATATTGGTAGCCGGACCGGCCATCAAAAGCACTAATGCCGCTCCCGGAGTAAGCCCTTTTAGTAAAAGTGCCACCGCAATAGGTATAGACCCCGTGGCACACAGATACATAGGCATGCTCAACAACAATACGAAGAGAATGCTTAGCATAGGATAATATGAAAACATTGAAAAGAAGTCGTCGGGCACAATTAACGTAATCATAGCGGCCACAGCCAAGCCCACCACAAGCCATTTTCCAATATCCTCTATCATATCCACAAAGGCGTAGTGCATACCCTTTAGAAAACGCTGCCAAAGACCTCCGGTCTGTTCCTCAATCATTTTTATTTCAGTTCCGCACGCAGCCACATCCGTTTTCACATCCTTGTCAAACCAATTTATCAGTTGTCCGCCCACCAAGGCCGTAATAAAAGCAGCCAATGGCCTCACGATGGCAAAAGGAAGGCCCATTAATGAATAGGTCGCTGCTATGGAATCCACTCCCGTTTGAGGTGTTGCAATTAGGAACGAAACTGTAGAGGCCTTTGATGCTCCTTCTCTCCGCAATGACATGGCCGTAGGGATAACTCCACATGAACACAACGGCAACGGCACACCAATAAGTGCCGCACTCAACACCGTCCTGAAATTATTTTTGGAAAGGTATTGCTGATAAATCCTACCCGGCACAAAAGCATGCATCAATCCTGCTATAAAGAAGCCCAACAACAAGTAGGGCGACATCTCATTCACTAAGTGTATAATCTCTTGCATCTTAATCTGTATTTAATGACAACGAGAGACAAAGATATGTATTTTACCTTCTTTGTCCCTCATCAATTGCATCTAATTAACATTTTGTTCCCTTATTTACAGGAATGTTTCAACGCGATTCCATCGTAGTTCCTACTCCCACACCTTATTTTATATAGTCCCACTCGCACCGACTATTTCACCTCAATGTTTTCTATTGGCTGCTCCTTTACTTTGTCCAGCGGATGAGATTGATAGGCCACCCTCTTAAAGTCTATGTCGGCAAGAGCAATCCTACGAATGTTGGAATTATACATGGTTCGATAATACACCACGCGGTGCGTTAAATCAATTACCGAAGTCCATTGTGTGGCAGCAGGCATATCCGGCCCTTGGCCATCGGCATGTTCTATACCTATGGGGATGTCAAAGTTATTCAACAGATGAAAGCATTGCTTCACTGTTTCGAAGGCTGTAGGTTGCTGAGGTGCTGTACCTTTATAGAATGCAGCCCGCACAAAACGGGAAGGTGAAGACGCATCTCCAGGTAATCCTAAGAAACCGCTGTTACCTCCTAACGGTCGCAACTCATGCCCCGACAAGGTGTGCTCGGGAGCACTACCCGGGAACAAGTTTACATAATTATTTAGATTTGTCAGGTGCCACTTGAAGCCCGGAGCATTGGTAAGAACGCCCACTGTATTTCGATAAAAATGCGGTATACCGTTTACAAACTCCAACACCACTTGCTTCCCCGTAGCATCACCAATACGGAAATGAACCACCGCTTCTTTATCCAAACCCACCACACGTTGATGCGGGATAGCCCTCATAACCTCATCCACAGTAGCAAATTGCGTCAGCATCCATTGGTTCAATTGCAAATCGCCTATGCACTCGTGTTTCACGGACGGATCGTAAGGCTGATAGTTTCCATACCCTGGGAAGAAGAACAATCCTGTAGACAACCCCGCCTCGTTGATTCCCTCAGCAATAAACTCCCTACGCACCACCGATAAGCCCAACACACCGTATTTGGCTACAAATCTTTCCCCCTCGGCATCCTCGGGAGTAAAAGACCTCAACAATTGCCCGCGAGGAATCACCACGTATTCACTTGGCAAAATCATTTGTGCACCTTCTATAGTGCGACCCTGAATGTAGCTCCCGTCCTTAGCCGTCAGACTTATGCCTGTACAAGCCATTGTGGGCAACAAACCGCTACAAGTAGCAGCCAACCCCATCATAAACTTCTTCATTCTAATACCTCCTATATTTAGTTGTGTTCCGAAAAACAAGTTCGAAACTTCGGTGCCAAATGTAGAGCATATCGCATTGATGCTATCATTTCTTTGTGTAATTATGCTTAACGTCAAACTAAAAAACGTAAACAAAAATCTATCTCTCACACCTTCACTTTTGATTGGCATGTTTTTTGAAGATAACACATTCCTACACTGTTATTCTATCAAATCTCCACCATATAAAATAAGACTCACCTTATTGCAAAATCTATAACTTGCTCCAAAACGTTTCCTTCCCAAGTATTTCAATTCGTAAAAGTTACATCGTATTCCTAAAAATTCTATACAACATCTCTCACTGTTGAACCACATCTACAAATGTACCGAAGACAAGTTCTATCACATTTCACTATATTTAACCTTAAGAAAAAGCATCTTACATACTCTGCACCTACTATTTTTTCGCTATCTTTGACCTCCATAATAAAATCACACAATCACATAAACATGATTATTACTTTAGTCATTCTTGTTTTGTCGGCGATCTGCTTTGCCATTGGAAAGTTTCGTTCCGACATTGTAGCGCTATGCGCCTTAGTATTATTACTATTGTTTCGCATCCTCACACCCGAGGAGGCGCTCTCCGGATTCTCTAATTCGGTGGTCATCATGATGGTGGGCTTATTTGTAGTGGGAGGAGCAATTTTCCAAACCGGACTGGCTAAGAAAATCAGCGGACAATTATTGAAGTTGGCCGGGAACAACGAGAATCGCCTGTTCTTACTTGTAATGCTTTGTACTGCAGCTATTGGAGCTTTTGTGAGCAACACGGGCACCGTGGCACTTATGATGCCCATTGTGGTGAGTATGGCTGCCGGCGCCAACATGAATGCTAGTCGTCTACTCATGCCACTAGCCTTTGCGAGCAGCATGGGTGGTATGATGACCCTAATCGGTACGCCCCCTAACCTTGTGATTCAAGATGCCTTAGTAAAGGCCGGACACGTACCTCTTTCGTTCTTCTCATTCCTACCTATTGGTTTGGTTTGCGTCACCGTGGGTATTGTAGTGTTGATGCCGCTTACCAAAATTTTCTTCTCGACCAAGCAAAAGCAACAAGGCAAGAGGAAAAAGTATAAGACTCTGAGCGAATTGGTAGCCGAATACCATCTACAAGAAAATTTGTTCGTATTGGAAGTGCCCCATACATCGCGTCTTATAGCCAAAACGGCTGCCGACCTCGACATTCGCAACCGCTATGGTTTATCTATCTTGGAAGTGCGTCGCGAGAACAATGGCAGCAACAGATTTTTGAAGAATGTTAGCCAACTACTAGCCGGTGCCGACGTGCCCTTGCAAGCCGGTGATTTACTATTCATGGTGGGCAAAAGAGAAGATGTAAACCGTTTCTCGGCCGACTATAATGTTCCCCTATCGCAACGCAAGGAAAAAAACCTTGACTTCTACGACATCGGTATGGCCGAACTTCTGGTACGCTCTTCCTCGTCACTTGTGAACCGTACCGTTCAAGAGGCCGAACTACGCTCTAAATACAGCATCAACATATTGGGCGTAAAGCGTAAAGGAGAATATATCCGTAGCGGTTTGAAAGACTTGAAGTTCTCGGCCGGTGATGTTCTCTTGGTGCAAGGCACATGGAGCAACATTGCTCGTTTAGGTGGCCAGGAAGAAGAATGGGTTGTACTGGGCCAACCGCTAGAGGATGCCGCAAAGGTTACCCTCGACTACAAAGCCCCATTAGCTGCCATAATTATGATTTTAATGATCTGCATGATGGTGTTCGACTCCATCCCCGTAGCTCCTGTTACGGCGGTAATAGTAGCCGGATTGCTTATGGTGTTGCTTGGCTGCTTCCGAAACGTAGAAGCAGCCTATAAAACCATCAACTGGGAAAGCATTGTGTTAATTGCAGCTATGATGCCGATGTCGATGGCTTTGGAAAAGACAGGAGCTTCGGCCTATATATCCCAATCTTTGGTTAGTCTGCTTGGTGATTATGGCCCTATGGCATTGTTGGCAGGAATTTATTTCACTACCTCCCTCATGACCATGTTCATCAGCAATACAGCTACAGCCGTGTTGTTGGCGCCCATTGCCATGAGTGCTGCCGCCGAAATGGGTGTGAGCCCATATCCCTATTTGTTCGCAGTGACCGTGGGAGCAAGCATGTGTTTCGCTTCGCCTTTCTCCACACCACCCAATGCCTTGGTTATGCCCGCCGGTAACTACACTTTCATGGACTACATAAAAGTGGGACTTCCGCTGCAAATAATCGTGGGCATTGTAATGGTATTGGTACTTCCACTACTCTACCCTTTTAATTAAGATCTACAAAAGGATAAAAAGACACGATGGTGTAAATACCATGCACACCACCGTGTAGCATACATCTAGATGCTCATCTCGACATCACGAGATGAGCATCTTTTTTTACACACCTTCTCACTTCAGCTGCTACGCATCTAAATCATGCAAGATGCACACCTCACCCAAATCTCATCAAAGCGAGGACGAAAAAGAAAACAGAATAAGAAAAAAACGCACACTCATCCTCTTAAAATTGTATAAAAACCACTATATTTGCACCTTAACTTGAATAAACAGAACAAAACAGCAGCTCACTGCTAAGTTAAACGACCTATATTTTACAGGATATGGACGAACAAATAAAACTTATAGCCGAGCGTTTGCGCGGACTTCGCGAGGCTCTTGAACTTTCAGAAGAAAGTATGGCTGTCGACTGTGGTTTGACCACAGAAGAATATCAAGCTATGGAAAGCGGCGAACACGACATCTCCGTAAGCAGCCTACAACAAATAGCACGTCATTGTAACATTCCATTGGATGCACTTATGTTTGGCGAAGAGCCTAAGATGAGTTCTTACTTCTTGACTCGTGCCGGACACGGCACCAGCATCGAACGCACAAGAGCATACAAATACCAATCACTTGCTGCCGGATTCCGCGACCGCAAAGCAGATCCATTCATTGTTACTGTGGAGCCAAAACCAGCCGATGTTCCCGTACATTTCAACACACACGCAGGTCAAGAGTTCAACATCGTACTTGAGGGTACATTGATGTTGAACATCAACGGAAAAGAACTTATACTTAACGAAGGCGACAGCATCTACTTCAACTCACAACTACCTCACGGCATGAAGGCTATGGGTGGCAAATCTGTAAAGTTCCTTGCCATCATTATGTAATACGAAAGAGAAGAGAAAAACAAATATGGTAGAAAGATTCCTAAAACAAACCACCTTCACCTCGCAACAAGATTTTCGCGAGAATCTAAAGATAAATGTGCCGGAAAACTTTAACTTTGGCTACGATGTGGTGGACGCTTGGGCTGCAGAACAGCCTGAAAAGAAGGCCTTGCTTTGGACCAACGATCAAGGGGTAGTACGCCAATACACCTTCGCCGACATGAAGGCAGAAACAGACAAAACGGCTGCATACTTCCAAACATTGGGCATCGGACGTGGCGATATGGTAATCCTTATCCTTAAACGTCGTGTCGAGTTTTGGTTCAGCATTATCGCACTACATAAGTTGGGCGCTACCGCCATCCCGGCAACCCACCTCCTTACTAAGAAGGATATCGTGTATCGTTGCAACGCTGCCGATATAAAGATGATTGTATGTGCCGGCGACACCATCATCACCGACCACATCATAGAAGCTCTTCCCGAATCACCCACAGTAAAGCATGTTGTGAGCATAGGCCCTGTTGTTCCCGAAGGGTTCCACGACTTCCATGCAGAACGAGAACTCGCTCCGGATTTTGAAAAACCGACACATCCTAACGATAACAACGACATCTCATTGCTTTACTTCACCAGTGGAACCACCGGACAACCTAAGATGGTTGCACACGACTACACCTACCCATTGGGACATATAGTTACGGCTGCTTTTTGGCACAACCTGCACGAGAACAGTTTACACCTAACTATCGCGGACACAGGATGGGGAAAAGCTGCTTGGGGAAAGATATACGGACAATGGATTGCCGGCGCAAACCTTTTCGTATACGACCACGAGAAATTTACTCCGGCCGACATCTTGCAGAAAATACAAGAACACAAGGTTACCTCACTTTGTGCACCTCCTACCATCTTCCGTTTTCTTATCCACGAAGACTTGACAAAATACGATCTTTCTTCGTTGGAGTACTGCACCATTGCAGGCGAAGCACTGAATCCGGCAGTATACGAAACATTCAAGCAACTCACGGGCATCCGACTCATGGAAGGCTTCGGTCAAACCGAAACCACCCTTACAGTAGGAACCATGCCATGGATGGAGCCGAAGCCAGGAAGCATGGGTTTGCCTAATCCGCAATACGAAGTGGATTTGATTGACAACGACGGCCGCTCAGTTGAAGCCGGTGAACAAGGACAAATCGTAATTAGAACACACAACGGCAAACCATTGGGCTTGTTCAAGGAATACTATCGTGACGCAGAGCGTACACGCGAAGCTTGGTGCGACAACATATACTACACAGGCGATGTGGCATGGAAAGACGAAGACGGCTACTTGTGGTTCGTAGGACGTGCCGACGACGTAATCAAGAGTTCCGGCTACCGAATTGGTCCATTTGAAGTTGAAAGTGCCCTGATGACTCACCCCGCCGTAATCGAGTGTGCCATTACCGGTGTTCCCGACGAAATCCGCGGACAAGTTGTAAAGGCCACCATCATCCTATCTAAAGAATACAAGGACAAAGCTGGTGACGACTTGGTGAAGGAACTACAAAATCACGTAAAGAAAATCACTGCTCCTTATAACTACCCTCGCGTGATCGAGTTCGTCGATGAACTTCCGAAAACTATTTCCGGTAAGATTCGCCGCGTAGAAATCCGCAAGAATGATGCACAATAAGTAGCCCCGGAATGAAGGCAAAGTTTGAATAACACCAAACCCAAAATTCTTTTAAGTCTACACTAAAAATAGCTAACAAGAACTTACAAACATAAATAGCCGATGGAATCAGAGTTTCCATCGGCTATTATTATTTTCTGCACACCCACATCTTATTTTTGATAAACGCGCACAATACTACGCTAAAATCGGCATTTATTACCCCTTTTCTTTGCACCATTAAGGGATAATACCTAAATTTACCCACAATAATATCAAGAAATAATATATAAGAAACCAATAAAACTATTTATCATGAAAATCAAAAAGTTCCTTTTAGGAGCCGGTTTGTGTGCTTTCACTATGGCATCTCTTGCACAAGACAACACCGTGACCGTGCAAACTAAAAAGCTTGGCGCCCCCATACAGCCTACAATGTATGGTGTTTTCTTCGAAGACATCAACTTCGGAGCCGATGGTGGTCTTTATGCAGAGCTCATCAAAAATCGATCGTTTGAATTCCGTCCCGACCATTTTATGGGATGGGAAATGTTTGGTAACATCACTCTGAAAAACGATGGACCATTTGATAAGAACCCCCACTATGTGCGCATGGCCAGCGCCGGACATAACGACAAATGGACAGGTATACAGAATGAAGGTTTCTTTGGCATCGGCTTGAAAAAAGATGCAGAATATCGCTTTTCTGTTTGGGCGCGTGTACCCGAAGGCAATCCCATGAACCTCCTCATTCAATTCATCGATCAAAACACAAACGAGGAGCGCCAGCAGTTTATGGACTACTATTTACAAATCGACTCAAAGGAATGGAAGAAGTATGAAGTGATCCTGAAGTCGCCACGTACACTTGCAAAGGCAAATCTTCGCATTTTCATGATGGATAAAGACAGAAGAAATGCTGGTTCCGGCATCATCGACGTAGAGCACGTATCGCTTTTCCCCGTAGACACCTGGAATGGTCATAAGAACGGTATGCGTAAAGACCTTGCTCAAGCTCTATACGACATGCAGCCGGGTGTATTCCGTTTCCCCGGTGGTTGCATCGTAGAAGGAGCGGACTTGGCAACACGCTACCAATGGAAGCATACAGTGGGCCCAGTTGAGAATCGTCCATTGAACAACAACCGATGGGAGTCCACATTCAATTATCGTTACTTCCCCGATTACTTCCAAAGCTATGGACTTGGTTTCTACGAATATTTCTTGCTTTCGGAGGAGATTGGAGCCGAACCACTTCCTGTTCTAAACGTAGGTATGGCCTGCCAGTATCAGAATTGGAATAACGAGAAAGCTCATGCCACATGTACACAAGAAGGACTTCAACCCTACATTGACGATTGCCTTGACCTAATTGAATTTGCCAACGGCAGCGTCGACACAAAATGGGGAAAAGTACGTGCTGAGATGGGACACCCAGCACCTTTCAATATGAAATACCTTGCTATCGGCAATGAGCAATGGGGAGAATTCTACTTTGAGCGCTTGAAATTATTTGTTGAAGTTATGCGTGAAAAACATCCGGAGATTCTCATCATCGGAACCTCCGGTCCTGATTCCGAAGGTCACAACTTCGACATCGGATGGGCTGCCATGAAGGAACAAAAAGCAGATTTGGTGGACGAACATTTCTATCGTCCCATAGATTGGTTTAAGAATAGCATGAACCGCTACGATGATTACGACCGTACAGGACCTAAGGTTTTTGCGGGAGAATATGCCTGTCACGACCGTGGCAAGAAGTGGAATCATGCCGGAGCCTCTATTTACGAAGCAGCCTTTATGACCACCATTGAGCGCAACGCCGACATCGTACATATGGCTACGTATGCACCTTTGTTTGCCCATGTTGAAGGATGGCAATGGCGTCCGGACCTTATTTGGTTTGACAATCTTCGCAGCGTAAAGACAGTAAGTTATTATGTGCAACAAATGTACGCCAAAAACAAGGGAACTCACGTTCTTGCTACCACTTTATCAAACCCAACTCCAAAGGGTGAGGATGGTGTGTTTGCTAGTGCGGTGTGGGATGCCGACACTCAAGAATACGTTGTAAAAGTAATCAACACTACGGCTCAAGCCAAGACCGTTGCCATTAAGTTGGAAGGTGTTAAGAAAATCGCCAGCGCTGTGAAGAGCATCACGTTGAATTGTAGTGACTATGATTTAGAGAACACTGTGGACAACCCAAACGCAATTCTTCCGCAAGAAAATTGTTTCAACATGGAAGGCACTACACTCAATACATCTATAGCCGGAAAGAACTTCGTGGTATATAGAATAAAGAAATAAGACCTTATATTTAGATTGAGTCGGATGTCCGGCTCAATCTTTTTTTAGACAAATACAAATATAAATCCCGAACTTCGAACACGTACCCCATCATAAGGGGACAAAACGAAGTTCGGGATTTTATATTTTTTAGTCTTACTAAATCCTTTGTAATCACGAGGTTTTATTACATTCTCCAAACCAATTACAAAGTTGCTCAAAACGTTTTTATTGTGGCAAAGTCACATGAAAATGCGGACTTTCACGATGTTCCTTACGGATAATTGCTTTCAACTCTTCAACCACTTCCGGATGTTGCGCTGCGATATCGGTATCCTCGTGCAAATCTGTTGCCAAATTATATAAATGGCAAACACCACCTTTAACGATTAACTTCCAATCGTCTTTACGCACGGCTATTTGGTTTGTTTCATTGAATTCCCAATATAAGAATTCGTGTTTCTTTTGACGTTTATTCTTTCCCAACAAGGTATTCTTGAAAGAAATACCATCAAAACAATCATTCTCTTTATTCGGATTCAAATAAGCCTCCGGAAACGATTTGTCGCCTGCAAGGTCGCAAAGTGTTGGCATCACGTCCCAGAAAGCGATGGGCAAATCATTGACAGTTCCGGCTTTTACCTTGCCCGGCCAACGTACAATAAACGGTACACGTATACCTCCCTCGTGGGTCTGACGTTTCAAACCACGAAGCAGTCCATCGCGATTGAAGAACGCAGGGTCGGCGCCACCCTCTTGATGAGGGCCATTGTCGGACGAGAATATCACAATTGTATTTTCATCCAATCCTTTCTCTTTCAACTTCGCAAAAATATCGCCCATATAAGCATCCAGACGGGTAATCATACCGGCAAACTGCGCATGAGTATGTGCTATGGCATTATAACGTGAATAGGGGTCACCGCCATAAGTTTTATCTTCTACAAACTTTTTCTTATACTCTTGTAGAATGCTGTCATCGGGTTGTACCAACTCGGCATGTGGCAGAGTGTAGGTAAGCAAGCCATAAAACGGAGTTTCTCCGTCCTGCTTGTCCAGCCACTCCATTGCCTCTTGATGAATCAAGTCGGCCGTATATTGCGGACGATTCAGATAATCCGCTCCACTCATAGCATACTTAATGTTCTCCTCCAACACTACGCGTATGGTAGCCGTATCTCCCTTAGAACGAGAAAAACGATTCATGAAGTTGGGATAATATTGATGAGCGATGAATTGACATATATATCCATAATACTCATCTACTCCACGCTTGTCCGGTGTGCTAATAGAGCCCTCGTATCCACCGGCCCATTTACCAAACTGTGCCGTATTGTAGCCGTTTCGTTTCATTATCTCAGGCAGAACTACATGTGCCGTATCGAGTGGGTGCTGCCCACTCACAGCAAAGTCTGTATGAACACCATACTGCACTGTACCTTGTCTATACTCCTTGTTTCCACGGATTTCACAATGTCCGGTGTGCTGCCCGGTCATTAGGGCAGCACGCGAGGGTGCACTCACCGGACTTCCTGAATAAGCTTGCGTGAAACGCATTCCCTCACGAGCCATATTATCAAGATGCGGCGTACGAATCATTTTCTGGCCGTAACAGCCTAAATCGCCGTAGCCCATGTCGTCACAAAGAACAAACAAAACATTCGGTTTTTTCGGCTTGCACAAGGCATTTGTAGCTACAGGCATCAACATAGCCCCACCAAGCATCATAATGGATTTTGTTTTCATGTTATCTTGTTTTTAAGATGATTAGATTCGAGAACTTATTTCACTTCAGTTCCCTCATACCGCAACAAAGTTACAATATTTATTGAAACAAAGTACTCTTATACACCCTTGTTTCTTATGTAATTAAACCTTCATCCACTATTATATGCCGGCAATCCTTCCCTAACACCTCCACACCCCCACACACGAAGGC
>JAFOXE010000249.1 GCA_017425765.1 Paraprevotella sp.
CGTTTCTCATCCAATTCAATAATTTTTACTTCCATATAGTTTGGCAGTTGCTGAGCAGTATGAACGGTAGTGCGGCCTCCGCCCATAATCATAACAGACTTTACGTCGTCATAGTGCTCTTTTCCAACTATTTTGCGGATGTAAGGGATGTATTTCTTGGTAGTCATGAAATACGCAATATCGCCTAGTTTAAGCTCTGCCATACCATTGGGGATGATGGTTTCTTCATCGCGTTTTATGGCTACAATGTGGTAAGGAGAGCCCGGAGCGCATAAATCCTTCAAAGGTACATCAAGAATTTCTGCTGTGTTACGCAATTTGATGCCTAACATTACAAGAGCCCCATTGTGTACCTCCCACCATTGGCGTACCCAACTACGTTTTATTCCTTCTACAATGTCTTTTGCCGCCAACATTTCGGGGTAAATCAATGAGTTGATACCCATTTTGCGGAAAAAATCATGGTATTGTGCGGCCAAATACTCCGAGTTGTCGATTCTCGCTACCGTTTTCTTGGCCCCCATTGCGCTAGCCAACATGCAGCATGTCATGTTCTTGGTTTCGTAGGGTGTAACTGCAATGAACAAGTCGGTTTGTGCTGCTCCGGCTTCTTTTAATCCTCCAATGGAGGTGGGTGATACATTAAGTGTCATTAGATCGTAATTTCCGGCTACCTTTGACAACTTTTCTTCGCTCTCGTCAATAAGTACGATGTCTTGATTTTCCTTCGAAAGCAACTCTGCGAGGTGTGTGCCAACTGCTCCGGCACCGGCTATAATGATCTTCATTCCTTATATATTTATTAAGGTGTAAATTGTAGATACGATATATTCTTGATCCAATCCAACGATTTTCATCAGTTCAGGAACTTTTCCATGTGTTACAAATTCATCGGGGATACCCAAACGTTTGATTTGTGGTGTGTATCCATGGTCGGCCATGTATTCCAATACCGCCGACCCCAATCCTCCTTGAATAACTCCATCTTCCACGGTGATAATCTTAGTGAATTTTTTGCCCACCTCTTCAAGGATTTTCGTGTCAATAGGTTTTAAGAAACGCATGTCGTAGTGAGCAATGCTTATTTCCTTTCCTTGCTCTTTCCAAACTTGTTCTGCACAAGCAATGGATTCTTTTACCTTATTTCCTATGGTGCCTATACTAAGGATGGCTATGTCTGTACCATCTTTTAGCTTTCGTCCGGAGCCTACAGCGATTTCTTGCATCGGACATTTCCAATCCTGATAAATACCACGTCCGCGTGGATATCTGATGACGAAAGGACCTTGATTTGGTAATTGCGCGGTATACATCAGGTGGCGCAATTCGTGTTCGTCCATCGGGGCGGATATGGTTAAATTAGGTATCGGACGTAGGTAGGCCAAGTCAAATGCACCGTGATGTGTAGGACCATCTTCTCCCACCAGTCCGGCACGGTCCAAACACAGCACCATACTTAGGCGTTGTATGGCTACGTCGTGTATGATATTGTCGTAGGCGCGTTGTGCAAATGAAGAGTAAATATTGCAAAATGGAAGTAATCCATCTTGCGCCATACCCCCTGAAAATGTTACAGCATGTCCTTCTGCAATACCTACATCAAAGGCACGATCGGGCATGGCTTGCATCATGATGTTTAGTGAGCATCCGGTGGGCATTGCCGGGGTAACACCTACTATTTTCTTGTTGGCCTTGGCCAATTCCACTATGGTGTGCCCAAAAACATCTTGATAACGAGGAGGTTTGTTTTCGCTCTCCTCATCAATACGTTCTCCTGTCGTTTTGTCAAACTTACCCGGTGCATGCCAAATAGTTGCCGCTTTTTCGGCCGGCTCAAACCCCTTTCCCTTTGTGGTGTTGATATGAAACAGTTTCGGGCCTTTCATATCCTTAATGCTACGCAGCGTGTTCACCAGTTCAATTACATTGTGCCCGTTGCTCGGGCCAAAGTAACGTATATTCATACCCTCGAACACGTTTTGCTGGTTGCTTATAAGGGATTTTATAGAGTTGTTGAAGCGAAGAATTTTTTTTCGTCGTTCGTCGTTCAACCATCCCCAGCTAAACAGTTTTTGTGAAGTAAAGAAACGCAATTTATTGTATAATCCACTGGTGTGTAACTGGTGCAAATATTGCTTCATCCCCCCCACACTGTGGTCGATACTCATATTGTTGTCGTTCAGTATAATAAGCAAGTTGTTGGGTGTAGATGCACTGTTGTTAAGACCTTCAAAGGCAAGGCCACCGCTCATAGAGCCGTCGCCAATTACGGCAATAATGTTACGGTCCTTTTCCTCTTGTAGCTTTGAAGCCACCGACATTCCTAAAGCAGCAGAAATTGAGTTTGAGGCATGTCCGCATGTGAATGTGTCGTATGGGCTTTCTTCGGGTGAAGGGAAGGGGCGCAAACCGTTCAGCTTACGGTTTGTATGAAAGTTCTCTCTTCTTCCGGTTAGAATCTTGTGTCCATAGGCTTGGTGTCCTACGTCCCACACAATGCGGTCGTAAGGTGTATTGAATACGTAGTGCAGTGCTACGGTCAGTTCTACGACTCCAAGGCTTGAGGCGAAATGGCCCGGATTGGCAGCCAATTCGTCAATGATGTTTTGTCGGAGTTCTGCACAAACCTGAGGCAATGCTTCAAGTGGCATTTGCCTTAAGTCCTCAGGGAATTTTATTTGTTGCAGCAGGGCAAATTCGTTTTTCTTGCTCATTCTTATAAGAAATTGCTGCAAATTTAGCATAAAAATCGTATAAGTTAACTACATTTGTATAGAATTTTGCTTTGACACACCGAGCGTGTTATCACTATGAAGTTTAGAACTGTTGTTGAAACTAACCACGTAGGTCTTACATTGAACCTACGCAACAGAGTGTTGCTTATGGGCTCTTGCTTTGCGGAGAACGTAGGCCGTCGTTTGGTGGATAGCAAATTTAATTGTCGGGTAAACCCCTTCGGAGTGTTGTATAATCCGGAGAGTATTGGCACATGGCTGCGCTACGCCGTTCGAGAGAAGGTGTCCCCTTCGGATTTCCCTCTGTTACAAACCGACGAGGGATGGAGGTGCTGGTTATCCGACAGCAGATTCTTAGCGCAGTCGGAAGAAGAATGTCGTGGCCGTTTGTGGCAGAGTTTGCAAGAGGTGCGACATGATTTGCTTCATGGCGATGTGCTTATTCTCACATTGGGCACAAATCGTTGTTATCGTTTGTGTTCCACGGGTATGGTGGTGGGAAACTGTCATAAACAATCTTCTTCTATGTTCGAGGAATGGAATATGTCTGTGGGCGAAACTATTGATGCATTGGAATGTGCATTGGTGGCCGTGTGGAAACATAATCCTCTCTTGCGTGTAGTGTTCACGGTGAGTCCATATCGTTATGCAAAGTATGGTTTTCATGGCAGTCAGTTAGGTAAGGCAACATTGTTATTGGCAGTGCACGATATTTGTCGTCGACATCCTGAAAAGTGTGCTTATTTTCCTGCATACGAGATAGTGTTGGATGAATTGAGGGATTATCGTTTCTATGCCGAAGATATGTTGCATCCTTCAGCCCAAGCCGTTGACTACATATGGGAGCGTTTTTGCGAAGTATGTGTGGACGATGATTCCAAAGCCTTTATAAAGAAGTGGATGCGGATTAGGGAGTCGCTTCAACATCGTCCTTTACATCCTGAGTCAGAGGCATACCAAAAATTTTTGAATACTTTGGCAAAACAGCTTGATGATTTGCAAACTCAATGCACGGATGTGGATTTCAGTGCAGAATGCGAGGATGTGAAAAGTCGGATAGAATCTTTAGAACAAAAGTAGTATGGCCTATTCAATAGATAAAATCGCCGTGTTGATTGGCGCCCGTAGGCTGGGCGATGCGCCGGCCGAGATAAGCTGGTTGCTAACCGACAGCCGTTCGTTGTGTTTCCCAGAAGAAACTTTATTCTTTGCGTTGAGGAGTGCGCGCAACGATGGACATCGTTATGTGCAAGATTTGTATCATCGAGGCGTGTTCAACTTTGTGGTGGAGCATATTCCCGAACAACATGCAGTTTTGTTTCCTAAAGCTAATTTCCTTGTGGTGACCGATACTTTACATGCCTTGCAGCGTTTGGCCGAACGGCATCGGGAATCATTTGATATTCCGGTGGTGGGCATCACTGGAAGTAATGGTAAAACGGTGGTTAAGGAATGGTTGTATCAATTATTGTCGGTTGACAGAACCATTGTACGTTCGCCACGTAGCTATAATTCACAAATCGGTGTTCCTTTATCGGTTTGGGGGATTACGCCTTATGCAGAACTTGCTTTGTTCGAGGCCGGTATCTCGCAGGTGGGCGAGATGAAATCCTTGCGTAATGTGATACAACCCACAATAGGTGTTTTTACGTTCTTGGGCAATGCACATCAAGAGCATTTTCGTTCGTTGGAGGAGAAATGTTTTGAAAAGTTGCATCTGTTTAAGAACTGCACGTTGGTGATTTATCCGGCAGACGATGCCTTGTTGCACGCCGAAATGGAGCGACAATTCTACGGGCGTTCATTGGGGTGGTCGATGACAAACGATGCAGCGCCTCTTTTTGTGTCTTCTATTGAACATATCGCTGAAGGTACTCGCATATCCTATCGTTATCAATCTGTGCAGGGGCAATATGTATTGCCTTTTATCGATGCCGCCTCTATTTCCAATTCAATATCGTGCTTGGCTTTGTGCTTGCATTTTGGTTTGGACGAACGAACCATTGCCGAACGTATGGCTTTGTTGGAACCGGTGGCGATGCGCCTGGAGGTGAAAGAGGGACGTAATGGATGTACATTGATAAACGATAGCTACAACTCGGACCTTAATTCGTTAGACATTGCACTTGATTTTATGAATCGCCGTACCGATAGTGTTGGAAGAAAGAGGACTTTGATACTCAGTGATGTACATCAGGTGGGTGAGAAGCCGGAATTGTTCTATGGTAAGGTGGCCGATTTGGTGAGAAGCAGAGGAATAGATAAATTTATCGGTGTGGGCATGTGGCTGAAAAAATATGCCGAGAAATTCACGATGGAATCGTGTTTTTTTGATGATACCACGCAGTTGATGCAAAGCGACGTGTTCCTGTCGTTGCGAAACGAAGTTGTGCTTATTAAAGGTGCGCGAGCTTATCGCTTCGACGAGGTGTCGGAACAATTGGAACTGAAGGTGCACGAAACGATTTTAGAGGTGAATTTGAATGCTGTAGTAGAAAATCTTAACTATTACCGCAGTCGTATGCAGCCGAACACAAAGGTGGTGTGTATGGTAAAGGCTTCTGCCTATGGCGCGGGAGCTGTGGAGGTAAGCAAAACCTTGCAAGAACATCAGGTAGATTATCTGGCTGTGGCCGTGGCCGATGAAGGTGCAGAACTGCGTAAAACCGGTATTACGACCAACATCATGGTGATGAATCCGGAAATGACGGCCTTCAAAACCTTGTTCGAATACGAATTGGAACCTGAAATCTACAGTTTCCGTCTATTGGATGCCTTGATTAAGGCCGCCGAGAAGGAGGGCATCACACACTATCCGGTGCATATTAAGTTGGATACCGGTATGCACCGATTGGGTTTCAATCCAATAGCGGATATGCCTAGGCTGATTGAGCGATTGCAACGTCAAACGGCACTGATACCTCGTTCTGTTTTCTCGCACTTTGTTGGGAGCGACAGTGATGATTTCGACCGCTTTTCGGAACAACAATATCAATTGTTTTTGCAAGGCAGCGAGGCTTTGCAACAGGCTTATCATCACAAAATATTGCGACATATGTGTAACAGTGCGGCTATAGACCACTTCCCGAAACGCCATTTGGACATGGTGCGTTTGGGATTGGGCCTTTATGGTGTAAATGCTCGAACCAATGAAATGTTGCACAATGTGAGCACCTTGAAAACCACCATACTGCAAATACGCACTGTGCCGAAGGAGGAAACTGTGGGCTATAGCAGACGAGGTCGATTGTTGCGTGACAGTCGTATTGCGGCTTTGCCCATTGGATATGCCGATGGTTTGGACCGTCGTTTTGGCAATGGTAATGCATATTGTTTGGTAAACGGACAAAAAGCACCTTATGTGGGCAACATCTGCATGGATGTGTGTATGATTGATGTTACGGATATTGATTGTCGTGAAGGTGATTCGGTGATAATCTTCGGCGAAGGTTTGCCGGTTACGGTGCTGAGCGATGTTAAGGGTACGATTCCTTACGAGGTGCTGACCTCGGTGAGTTCGCGTGTAAAGCGTGTGTATTTTAAGGATTAAAGAAGAAAAAATCGTCCGACTGGCTGTGTCGAGTTCGGTTTTCGGTTTTTTATACAAAAGTGGTGCGTGATAGGGAAGAGGAATTCCCTGCACGCACCACTTTTTATGTTGCGGACTGTTTCAACTATTTCTTGCTCAACGAAAGCACCACGGTAAAGGTTTTGAAGGTGCTCATAAACTCTTGTTCCAATTGGGCAATTTGTGCCTCGTTAAGGGTGAGGCCGGGATTTTCTTTCTCCACAAGGTCCACCATACCGCCCAACCATGCAGCTTGCTTGGGGATGATGATGAAGAGTCGGTCGCCATCTTCATCGGGGAACGATGTGGCATTTACGTTATAGATTTCGCTGCCCTCGTACAAGTTGAAGGTTAGGTCGTTGCCATTCAAACTGTAGTTCTTGGTTTTGGCTTCGCCGTCCATTGTGTGCATAAGTGCTCCGTTCTCTGCAAAGGTGGCATCTTCGAAGAACTTCTGCATGGCAGCAATAATACGTTCACCGTGCATGGCATCTACCGGAATAAAGTTCTGACCCTTGTAGTTCACACCTTCAGGAAGTTGAAGGACGGTTTTGCCTTCGACGGCTTCTACTTTTGCTAAAGAGTTCAAGTAAGTATAGTTACCCTTAATGTCAAAAGACTCCTGAACGCGGTAGTGCACACGTTCACCGAGTGTGGAGGTACCGGAATTAACACCTTCCTTATGAATTAGTTTGTCGTTTGTTAATTCTATACTACTTAATATTTCTGTTGTGGTACCGTCTGTTTTTTTGTATACTTCAATAAGTTTGTTGCCTTCAAGACGATAGGTTCCTGTCATTTCTATCCACCCTTGCTCATAGTCCCAACCAATAACATTTTTTGTTCCGTCAGTTTGATAATTCAAAAACATACTTGCCTCCGGAGTAAAATTAAACCATTTACCCACAATTAGTTGAGCATAGTTTTGATACGGATTCACGTAGGGGATTGTTTCTTCATCGTCGTCGCAACTGCTCATTCCCAAGCTGAGCACTACCGCCACAAGAGCGGCTCCAAATAAACGTAAGGTTTTCATACTTGTTTGTTTTGATGTTATTAAATAAAATTAGTGTACACGCAAAAAGAGCGTTACGGCCACGACACATTTGGTGTCGAGCTGTAACGCCCGATATAAGGATGTAGGTAAAATCTGCTAACTAACTGATTATGAATACATATTATAGGGGGGGGGAATTTGTGATACGCAGCATCTGCCGCCTTTGTTAGGTGGTTGAGTTGGTGCTGATATGGGCTGCAAATATGCATCATGATGTTCAAGTTACTCCCGTTATGTAGGCAAAGGTAACTATTTGTTTGGTACGACGTGCTCGTGATGAAAGAAAATTTTTTGCCACTTTTGTTTAGATTTTATGTGATTCATACGAAGGGGTGGTTCTTGCAGTTTCAAAAAAATGTCCGTTTCGGTGCTCAACCGAAACGGACTATAAGTTGTGGGTGTTTATTTTGTGTTGCAATAACCCTTAATTGCGGTGTGTCTTCTGCGCGATGGGCGTCATCGTCTGGCGCTAATCTCCACACCACATTCTTGGCAGTCTGCACCCATCGGAGGATTTTCCTTAGTGAGTGTGAGTTGTATGCCTTCGATGGTGGGGAAGTCGCTGAATAAACGACTGAGGATGCGCCCAGCAGCGTGTTCCAATAAAGCCGAAGGGGTGGCCATCTCTTCGCATACACGTTTGTACACATCGGCATAGCTCACCGTGTTGGAAAGTTCGTCGCAAGTCAGTGCCTTGCTAAAATCGGTGTCAATCTTTAGGCTGACGTAGAAGTTGGCACCCACGGTACGTTCCTGGGGCAGAACACCATGATGGGCAAAGATTTTTACTCTGTTTAGGGTTATTTGTGTTTGTATTATATTCATAATCAAAGATTTAATATTGTTAAAAAGACACGCTCGTGTGGGTGGCATCTACACCATGGTGTAGTTTGATTTTGGTGTACGTGTGGATGCGTCGAGTTGTACGTGTATTTTTATAAAGAAGGCATACTTATTTTTGAGGATAAGTATGCCTTTCTTTTCGATGATTCAGGTATTCGGTTTTTTATTAGATGTTACCGTTTTTCTGTTATCCGCAACGTGATGCTCCACAAGTCTTGCAAATCAAGCAACCTTCTTGGTAGATAAGCGATTCGTTGCCGCAGTTAGGACACTTTTGGCCCTTGGCCTCGGTTCCATCGGTAATGTATTTCTTTAGAGCACGCTCCACACCATTCTTCCAAGTGTTGATGCTTTCGCTTTCTAATTGCAAAGAGCTGACAAGACGAATTACGTGGTCGAGTGGCATGCGATAGCGGAGCACTCCGGAGATTAGCTTAGCGTAGTTCCAATATTCCTTGTTGAACTTTTCAGAGAGGCCCTCTACGGTTGTCTTGTAGCCTTTCTTGTTCTCAAATTGGAAGTCATAGCGCTTGCTTCCGTCTTCATTTACGCTCTTGATGATGCGGCCCTTGGTTACGCTCTTCGGCAACACGATACCTTCGTCGTCGTCTTGAAGACCGGTGAAGATTTCGTAAGGATGTCCGTCCAATAAACCGACGAAAGCCACCCACTTTTCTTTGTTGTTCTGGAAACGTACCACGTCGCACTCCAAAGATTGAGGGCGTGTTTCGGTTACTTCAGGTGGACGACATGGAGAAATCTCAGGCTTGTCTTCTTTCTTCTTTACCGAAATCATAACGCCGGCACGTGAGCCATCGCGATAGATGGTGCAGCCCTTGCAACCGGACTTCCATGCTTCAATATACAGACGGTTTACGAGGTCTTCGTCTACGTTGTTGGGCAGATTCACGGTTACACTGATAGAGTGGTCAACCCACTTTTGAATGGCTCCTTGCATCTTCACCTTCATCAGCCAGTCTACGTCGTTGGCAGTGGCTTTGTTGTAAGGTGAGCGAGAAACCAATTCGTTGATTTCTTCTTGGGTATAGTTCTTGGTGGTGTCGTAACCGTTCACTTCCATCCAAGTCATGAATTTGTGGTGGTATACCACGTATTCCTCGAAGGCATCACCGGTTTCGTCTATAAAGTCAATGTGTGCTTCGGGGTCGTTAGGATTCACCTTACGACGACGCTTATATATAGGTAGGAACACCGGCTCAATACCCGAAGTGGTTTGGGTCATTAAACTGGTGGTGCCGGTAGGAGCGATGGTAAGACATGCGATGTTGCGACGTCCGTACTTCATCATTTCTTCGTACAAAGAAGGGTCGGCATCCTTCAAACGGTTGATGAATGGATTGTTCTTTTCGCGTTCGGTGTCGTATACCTCGAAGGCTCCACGTTCTTTGGCCATAACCACAGAAGAACGGTATGCACTCAACGCAACAGTTTTGTGTACTTCTACAGAGAAATCGGTGGCCTCTTGAGTGCCATAACGCAAGCCCATTGCGGCCAACATATCACCTTCTGCTGTGATTCCCACGCCGGTTCTGCGGCCTTGGCTGCTCTTCTTGTAAATCTTTTCCCAAAGGTGTTTTTCTGCGCCCTTTACTTCTAAGCTTTCAGGGTCGGTGGCCACCTTGTCCATGATTTGAGTAATCTTTTCCAACTCAAGGTCAATGATGTCGTCCATGATGCGCTGAGCCATGGCAACATGCTTCTTGAATAGTTCAAAGTCGAAGTAGGCCTCAGGGGTAAATGGATTTACAACGTATGAATATAAGTTTATGGCCAAGAGGCGGCAACTATCGTATGGACAGAGAGGAATCTCACCACAAGGATTGGTGCTTACGGTGCGGAAACCAAGGTCGGCATAGCAATCGGGTACAGATTCGCGTAGGATAGTATCCCAGAATAACACGCCGGGTTCGGCCGATTTCCATGCATTGTGTACAATCTTACGCCAAAGTGCATTGGCATCAATCTCTTTCTGCACCAAAGGATTTGTACTTTGAATGGGGTATTGTTGTACGTAAGGAGCACCATTTACGGCAGCTTCCATAAATTCGTCGTCCAACTTAACAGAAACATTAGCTCCGGTTACTTTGCCTTCGGTCATCTTTGCGTCGATAAAGGCTTCTGCATCTGGGTGTTTGATGCTTACTGACAACATCAAGGCACCACGACGGCCGTCTTGAGCTACCTCGCGGGTGGAATTGCTATAACGCTCCATAAATGGAACCAAACCGGTGGAGGTTAAAGCAGAATTCTTTACCGGTGAACCTTTCGGACGAACGTGGGAAAGATCGTGACCTACTCCACCACGACGTTTCATGAGTTGCACTTGTTCTTCGTCGATGCGGATGATGCCACCATAAGAGTCGGCGTCGCCATCCAGTCCGATTACGAAACAATTTGACAACGAGGCCACCTGGTAGTCGTTTCCAATACCGGTCATAGGACTACCGGCGGGGATGATGTAACGGAAATGATCCAAAAGGTCGAAAATCTCTTGTGGCTGCATAGGGTTGTTATACTTTGCTTCAATGCGTGCCACTTCATTTGCAATACGCCAATGCATATCCGCAGGCGATTGTTCATAAATGTTTCCGAATGAGTCCTTCATTGCGTACTTGTTGACCCAAACGCGTGCGGCCAACTCGTCACCTTTGAAGTACTTGAGTGAGGCGTCAAAAGCCTCGTCGTAAGTGTAGGTTTTCTTTTCCACGGTTAATGTATTCTTAGGTTGTTTTTAATCGTTTTCTTCGGTTGTGTAGAGAGATTTGAACGAAAACTTGTAAAAACGATGGCAAAGCTAAATAAGTTTTTCAAAATGACAAAACAAAAACACCTAAATGTTTTGTTAAAAATACAAAGTTTTCCAAAACGAGAAGTGATGATGTTGAAAATCAGGTGTGTACGTTTTTTAAGAATGATAAAAGTTTTCCAAAAAGTTTTTTCGTGTAAATATTAAGTTGTCAGAAAGTGTTGTTTTTGTTTCTGGTTTTTGGTATCTTTGTGTTCTAAATTAGAAGATAAAACATGAAAACGATTAACACAAGACGCACAATACGCAAGTATACTGATCAAGAGGTCGGAGAGGAATTGTTGAAGGGTCTGCTGGCCGATGCCATGCGTACGCAGACGATGGGAAATCTACAGCTATATAGCGTGGTAGTGACACGTAATGCCCGACAGAAAGCTTTGCTCGCCCCGGCACATTTCAATCAGCCTATGGTGACTCAGGCACCGGTTGTGTTGACTATTTGTGCCGATTTTAATAGAACGTCAAGTTGGTGTTTGCAGCGTAAGGCAATGCCGGGCTACGACAATTTCCTTTCTTTTGTCAATGCAGCGTCGGATGCATTACTTTACACACAGACGTTCTGCAATCTTGCCGAAGAAGTCGGTTTAGGGGTATGCTATTTAGGCACTACAGTGTATCAACCTTCAAAGATTATAGAGGTTTTACACTTGCCTCGTTTGGTGATGCCCATTGCCACGTTGACAGTTGGTTATCCTGCCGAAGAGCCGAGTTTGACAGATCGTTTACCTTTGTCGGCCATCGTGCACAACGAAATTTATCAGGATTATACGGCGGAACGTATAGATGAATTCTATTTACCGAAGGAATCCTTGCCCGAAAATCAGCATTTCGTGGAGATTAACAAGAAAGAAACGTTGGCACAAATATTTACAGATATTCGCTATAAACGTGCCGATAACGAGGCCATGACAACTACATTCATGGAAACCTTACGTGCACAGGGTTTTCTGTAATAATGTTCAGGTACTCAAAAATAGGAGTAAAAAAAAACAAGCATAAGTCCATCGGCTTATGCTTGTTTTTTCTTGTTTATGATGCGGTCTAATTCTTCAAGTTTGCTTTTAAAGTTCTTGTCCACATGGATGCGGTCAAGTACTTGGTTGCACGAATGCAGCACCGTAGCATGATTACGCTTACCTATAAGTGTGCCGATGCGAGCCGCAGATAGATTGGTATACTTTTGTGCAAAATACATGGAAATCTGGCGCACCTGAACAATTGCCTGCTTACGGCTTGAGGTAAAGATATCTTCTTGTTTTACCTTGAAGTAGTCGCATACGGTATCCATTATATGCTCTACTGTAATAGGTTTATTCTCTATCTTTACTACGCGTTTTACGGCCTGCTCAGCCATGGCCATATCTATTTCTCTATTGTATACCACAGAGTATGCCAATAGCGAAGTTACGACGCCCTCAATGTCGCGGATACTATTGTTAACATTCTCCGAGATGTAGTTGATGATGTCTTCAGGAATGTTTAGACCGTCGCGACGTACCTTGCTTTTAAGGATGGCTTTACGAAGGTCTTGATTAGGTTTCTCCAACTCAGCCAGCAATCCCCACTTAAATCGGGTGAGCAAACGCTCCTCCATGCCTTGCAAGGCGATAGGTGGGCGGTCAGAGGTCAAGATAATCTTCTTACCATTTAGATGTAGGTGGTTGAAGATGTGGAAGAAGGTGTTTTGGGTTTTGGTGTAACCCGCAAGTTCTTGAATATCGTCGATGATCAGTACATCAATGGTTTGATAGAAATTGATGAAATCATTGACGGTGTTGTTTCGCACAGAATTAGTAAACTGCACGTAGAACAAGTGTGCAGAAAGATAGAGAACACGCTTTTCGGGGTGTAATTCTTTCAACTTCGTACCGATGGCGTTCACTAGGTGTGTTTTGCCAACACCTGAAGAACCGTAGATGAACAGAGGGTTGAATGTAGACTGTTTGGGGTTCTCGGCAATGGATTGACCCACTGAACGTGGCAATTTGTTGCTTATACCTTCGATGAAGTTGTCGAAATTATAGCTGGTATTTAGATTGGGGTCTAAATCCTGTGGCATAGTGGCCTTCAATGGATGCGGTGCCTTATTGCCGTCGGTAATCGGACGGGCTTTGGGGGTAGCAGTAGTGCGCTTGGAAGTTTCCAAGTCCACCGTGGTGTTGTCTTTTTTTACCATCACCACACTATACATAAGCTGCGTGCCTTCACCAAATACTCGATTGAGTACTTTGTGAAGTAACCCCACGTAATGCTCCTCCAAGTACTCGTATACAAACTGACTAGGTACTTGTACGACTACTTTTCCGTCTTGATAAGAAGCACACTCAATGGGGGCAAACCATGTTTTGTATTGCTGTTCGGTTACGTTGTCTTTGATGATACGCAGACATTGCTCCCATAGCAACTGTGGTGAACCTTCCATGAAGTTTCCGGTTTTTACAATTAAATGTTTGTTCAAAATCTCTACGAGGGCAAAGGTCGCAATATTCCATGAGATAAGCAAACGATGTTTTTCTCATGTGTACGTACCTGAAATGCTAACTGTTTTGTTTACAGCGTTCTAAAAGTTTGCGCTGAAAATGTGTTTTACAGCCTATTGCAAGTATGTAAGTATTTGTAAATTAGTTCATTGCGATGCGCTTTGCGCCACTCAATTTGATGAGTTCTTCGTGCGTGTTCTTATTACTAAATAGCCTTAAATTAACGGGTTAGACGTCTTTAGTTGAACTGCCGCACGAGTGATTGTCTTATTTAGAATATTTTTATTTAAGGATAATTTATTTGTCTTTTTTCCCAAAGATGGAGAAGTGTACATAACGCGATGGTTTTTCCTTCAAATCTTTAAGGAGTAGGTTGGCGCTGCCCACAGTTTCGTTCAAGTTGCTATATAATAAGGTGTCGTTCAGCAGAAGGCCCAATGTATTGTCGGTGCGTTTCATCTTGTCGGTTAGTTCCTCCACATTGCCCATGGTGTGGCTCACCTTATCGAAAGTTCCTTGCAGGTCTAGTTTGTTCAAATCCTGTGTCAGTTGTGCTAGGTTTTCGGTTGTCTGGTTCACGTTCTTTGCAATTTCCGGTAGCTCGTTGTTCATGAGCTTGTTCAGCTGTTCTGTGCTACGGTTCAAGTTTTGCGTAAGAAGTTGCGTGTTGGCCATGATTATAGGCAGATTGGGGTCAGAAGCCAATTTGTTCAATGCCGTGAGTAGCGAGTCTACTTTTCCCATTATTTGTTCCACTTTCGGAACAAGTGTAGCTGCTTTGTCCATCAGTCCGTTGTTGGGTTGTCCTATAATCGTATCGCCTGGGGCTACGCGTTCGCGTGGGTTGTTGTTCAGCAACAAATTCATGGTGCATCCTCCCAACATCGCACTTTCTAATTCTGCAGAGCTTCCTTTGGGGATTCGGAGCGCATTTTCTACGCTTATCTCCACTACCACATGACCGGGCTTTTGATAATTATAGTGGATTCCGCTCACTATGCCGACATTGTATCCATCTGCATATACCGGGCTCGATTTTGCCAATTCTTTGGCATTTTCAAATACAACATAGTATTTGTGGTCGGTTTGAAACAAGTTGATGCCTTTCAAGAAGTTGATACCGATGAATAGTAGCGCTAATGCCACTACGCCGGTTATACCTATTTTTACCTCTCTGGTCAGAAACTTCATGTTGTATAATCTTTAGTGAATTTTATCTTTGTTTTGATTCTCTTATTGCTTGTTGCAAGTCCATTCGTTTGCCATCTTTCATCGCAATGATGAATGCCTTCGGGAACTTAGCTTTTATTTGTGCTTGTTTTTGTTTGCACTCGGCATAACTTGGCGTGCTTCCATAGGTGTATTTGTAAAGTCCGCTTTCGGCATAGCAAGAAATGTTTTTTAAGCCCTTAA
>JAFOXE010000250.1 GCA_017425765.1 Paraprevotella sp.
GTGAGGAAATCAAGGTGTTCATGAGCGGAACCGATATTGATTCTGTATTGATACTTAATCAAACTTTGTCTGTGGAACAGATTGACAGTGTGCATTTTAATCAGATTGCAGGTTTTGAGATGCGATCATTTTTTGAAAATGGCGATATGAAACAGACTTGGGTGTCGGGCAATGTGTATCTAACCTATTATCCCTTTGACGACGATAGTTTGATGATAGGAATGAACTATACCGAGACAACAGAAATGAAACTGTACATGGCTGAGGATAAAATAGATCGTATTTGGATGCCGGCGGCTACGGGTGTTCTTTTTCCTATGTCCATGATTCCAAAAGAAAAAATGTATCTTGAAAATTTTGCGTGGTTTGATTATATCCGTCCGTTGGACAAGCATGACATTTTTGTGTGGCGTCCGAAGAAACGCGGTACGGAGCTGAAAAAAACAGTGCGACACACTGCACCTTTGCAAACGTTAGACCAGATAAAACGGAAATAATATGGCCTTGTTCAAAACACGTAAACCGAGGGCTTTCAACCATCCTTATATATATATAGATGAAAGAAAGGAGAAGTTGAAAGAAATTGAGGAACGAGCTAAGCGTGAATTAGGGATGCTTCCTCCGAAAGAATTTAATCCGCAAGATTTTCGTGGAACGTTTGTGAAAGCAACCAAACATCTTCGTCGTCAAAAGGAAAGTGGACGCAAACCCTTAAAGGTGGGTGTGGTTATAATGGTGATTGCCGCTCTGCTTTTCTTGTGGCGTTATTTGTTGACCGGAGAAATCCGTTTTTAGTTTGTGAAAGAGAAATCATGAGTGATATAATACACTTACTACCAGACTCCGTGGCTAATCAAATCGCTGCCGGAGAGGTAATTCAGCGTCCGGCTTCTGTAATAAAGGAGCTGGTGGAGAATGCTGTAGATGCCGGTGCCAAACATATTGACGTAATATTGGTGGATGCCGGGAGAACTTCAATTCAGGTTATCGATGATGGTAAAGGAATGTCGGAAACCGATGCTCGTTTGGCGTTTGAACGTCATGCTACCTCAAAGATTTCCGAGGCTTCAGATTTGTTTGCTTTGCGTACGATGGGTTTCCGTGGCGAGGCCTTAGCGTCAATTGCTGCAGTAGCACAGGTGGAATTGCGTACACGCCAGGCCGATTCGGAGTTGGGTACGTGTATTACGATAGCAGGTTCTCAGTTGGTGGGGCAAGAGGTTGTGTCGTGTGCGGAGGGTAGTAGTTTTACTGTCAAAAATCTATTCTTTAATGTGCCGGCTCGTAGAAAATTCTTGAAGTCAAATCAAACAGAACTGAACAATATTCTACAAGAGTTTGAACGCATTGTGTTGGTGCATCCCGATATTGCTTTTACGTTGAATCACAACGGGGTGAACTTGATGACTTTACCCATTTGCTCGTTACGCCAACGTATAGTCGGTGTTTTCGGAAAGAAGATGAACGAACAATTATTGTCGGTAGAAGTAGATACCACCTTGGTGCATCTTTCGGGATTTGTGGGCAAGCCGGAGGCCTCGCGTCGAAAGGGTGCTCATCAATATTTTTTCGTAAATGGAAGATATATGCGCCACAACTACTTTCATAAGGCAGTGTCAGATGCGTATGAACAGTTGATACCTGTGGGAGAGCAGGTTCCATATTTCTTATATTTTGATGTGGCACCTGCAAATATTGACGTAAACATTCACCCCGCCAAGACGGAAATAAAATTCGAGAACGAGGCTGCTATATGGCAAATTATTGGCGCTGCCATTCGCGAGTCGTTGGGAAAATTCAATGCAGTTCCCACTATTGACTTCAACACCGAAGATTGTCCGGATATACCTGTGTTTGGTCCGGATTTTGCGAATGTGGAACAACCTAAAGTACAGGTAAATCCAAATTATAATCCATTTAAGGCTTCATCGTCTTCGTCTGCAAAGTCACAAATGACGAATTGGGAAAGTTTGTACGAAGGGATGCCTGTTCCACAGAGAGAATCGAACGAATTCCCAATGCCGGAAGTTTATGAGGATGCTGAGGAATCGTTTTTTGCGTCAGGTGCTTTTAATGTGGAGCCAGAGCAGAAAACACCTACGTTGTTGTCGGCGTCAGAAAGTGAAAAGTTTGAGAAATCCACTCAACATTACCAACATAAAGGGCAATATATAATCACGTCGGTAAAGTCCGGTTTGATGATTATAGACCATCGTCGTGCTCATATCAGAATTCTATATGAGCGATTCAAAGGACAAATGGCATCGCATACCGGAGTATCCCAAGGCTTGTTGTTCCCGGAAATGATACAGCTTTCAGTTTCAGATGCATTGCTCTTGGAAGAATTAACGGATGAACTTCAAGCAATTGGTTTTGACCTCGCCTCTTTGGGTAATGGTTGCTACTCTATAAATGGCGTTCCCGCCGGTATTGAGGGATTGAATCCTTGTGAGCTTTTGCACAACATCATTGCCTGTGCAAAGGATGGTAGTTCAAATCTTGATGAAGAGATTCAGCATCGGGTTGCATTTACCATGGCACGTAATGCAGCAATAGTTGTAGGTCAGGTGCTTAGTAATGAGGAAATGGAAGATTTGATAGGGGCTCTTTTCGCATGTGAAAATCCCAACTACACACCTGATGGAAAGCCTACAACTGCCATATTGCCACAAGAAAGTATAGAAAAATTGTTCCGTTAATCTAAATTTTACCTAAAAACGACGTATTCTATTCATTTTTTTATGTAAATGGATGAAGATTTGAATATTAATTTCTATTTTTGCACCAAGCTATCGTGTGGCATCTCGTTGTCAGGGGTGCATACAAATAGAAAACATTAAACTAATTATAATAAGAAGAAGTATGAAAAAGTTGATGCTTGTACTGGCTATTGCCGGTTTGTCTACTGTAGCTATGGCACAGGAGACTACAGAAATCCCTACCAAGAAGTACAGCGTTGCCACCAATAAGTTTGGTGCAAATTGGTTTGTATCTGTAGGTGGTGATTACATCGCAAATTACTCTAGCCAAGAGGGAAATTTGGATTTGTCTAATAATCCTTTCAAGAGTTTCCGTCGTTCTTGGGGTGGTGACATTGCAGTAGGTAAGTGGTTTACTCCAGGATTGGGTTTGCGTTTGAAAGCTCAAGGAATTTGGGGACAACAGGTAAATGGAGAAGTGGAGAATGAATACGACCAATGGAATGCTACTATGCAAGCTTTGTTCAATTTGAACAACTTGTTCTGTGGCTATAAGGAACGTATGTGGAATATTTCGTTGTATGCCGGTGCCGGTTTCCAACGTAACTGCTCTGCTAACAGCTACAACATGGCTTATACTGCCGGTATTTTGAATCAATTCAACATCAACAAGCGTTTCCATGTAAACGTAGATTTGTATGCTTTGGTTGGTGAGCCAGAAATGGATGGTAACGGTATCGCAAACGGTGGCCGCAACTGGATGAAGGCTCATGATCGTCAATTCGGTGCATCTGTAGGTTTGGGCTACAACATCGGTAAGGTGGGTTGGGAGAATACTCCTGACGTAGCTGCAATTATGGCATTGAATAAGAGCCAGGTTGATGCTTTGAATGCATCTATCGCAGACCAAGAAGCAGAAAATGCTCGCTTGAAGACCTTGCTTGCTAAGCAACCTAAGGAGAAGATTGTTACTAAGATTGTTAAGGAAATGTCAGGTTCTGCATCTGTATTCTTTAACTTGAACTCTTCACGCATTGCTTCTAAGAAGGACTTGGTAAATGTTCAAGAGATTGTTAACTATGCAAAGGCGAATGGTTCTAAGGTGTTCGTGACCGGTTATGCTGACAGTAGAACAGGTTCTGCTGCTTACAACCAAAAGTTGAGCGAAAACCGTGCTAACACTGTTGCCAACAAGTTGGTAGAAATGGGCTTGAGCAAAGACCAGATTATTATCGAAGGCAAGGGTGGTGTTGCTGACTTGACTCCGGTTTCTTACAACCGTCGTGTAATTGTTAAGATTCAGTAATTTAAATCTTACATAAATGCTAGGGCGCATCCAAACGGATGCGCCTTTTTTTATAAAATAGCTTTGTTGTATTGTTGGTGCTTGTTGGTATTCTCCTTATCTTTGTACACGATTACAGCAAGATAAAATCGTATATGGAAAAGAAAAAAATTATATTGACGGGCGACCGACCAACAGGTAAACTGCACATTGGGCATTATGTCGGCTCGTTGCGCCGTCGTGTAGAGCTACAGAATTCCGGTGAGTTTGACAAAATTTTCATTTTCGAAGCAGATGGACAAGCTCTAACGGACAATATTGAGAATCCTGAAAAAGTGCGTCAGAATGTGATTGAGGTAGCCCTAGATTACTTGGCTTGCGGTATCAACCCTGAACTTTCTACGATATTCATACAATCGCAGATACCGGAGTTATGTGAGTTGACGTTCTACTTTATGGATCTAGTAACAGTGTCGCGTCTGCAACGTAATCCTACGGTTAAGACTGAGATTCAGATGCGCAACTTCGAAACTAGTATACCGGTGGGTTTCTTTACATATCCCATCAGTCAAGCTGCAGACATCACTGCATTCAAGGCTACAACGGTTCCGGTAGGAGAGGATCAGGAGCCCATGTTGGAGCAAGCACGTGAAATCGTGCGTCGTTTCAATTATATCTACGGCGAAACGCTTGTGGAACCAGAAATTCTATTACCTGATAATGCCGCCTGTTTGCGTTTGCCGGGTACAGACGGTAAGGCCAAGATGAGCAAGTCATTGGGCAATTGCATCTATTTGTCGGATAGCGCTGATGAGGTAGAGAAAAAGGTGCGTAGTATGTATACCGATCCGAATCACCTGCGTGTTACAGACCCCGGTCAGGTAGAGGGGAATACGGTGTTTACTTATTTGGATGCATTCTCTCGTCCCGAACATTTTGGACGTTATCTTCCTGATTATGCCGACTTGGACGAACTTAAAGCGCATTATCGTCGCGGAGGTTTGGGTGATATGAAGGTTAAGAAGTTTTTGGCAGCTGTGATGCAAGAAGAACTAGGTCCTATTCGTGAACGTCGTAAGGAGTTTGAAAAGGACATCCCTGCCGTGTATGAGATGCTTCGCAAGGGTTGTGAAGTGGCCCGTGCTGCAGCAGCTGAAACATTGTCTGAGGTTCGCAAGTCAATGAAGTTGACCTACTTTGATGACGAGGCTCTGATTGAAGAACAAGTTAGAAGATTCAGAGGTGAGTAATACGTAAAAGCTTTTTAGGTACATCTGCTCAATGGAGAGAAGTATTGGGAGGTGTCTGGTAGGTTGAAAATCCATAATCAGAAGGTGCTAGATCTTAGGATAATAAGGTTTGGCACCTTCTTTTTTTGTTTCATCATTAGGTTAAAAAGACACGAGCATGTAATAGGTATGTACACCACGGTGTGGATGAATCAAGATGTACGCCTTGATGCAACGACACGGCGGTGTGTTTTTAAGTTGGTTTTGATGCGCATGAAAGTGCTTTTTGATAAAAAAGCATGGGAATGTTTGCATGATTAGAAGAAAATCTATACCTTTGCATCGCTTTTAGAACGAAAGACATTTCGGGCGTTTAGCTCAGCTGGTTCAGAGCATCTGCCTTACAAGCAGAGGGTCGGCGGTTCGAATCCGTCAACGCCCACAAAACTTGATGTTTTTCTTTCGTTCAAAAAAGGGCGTTTAGCTCAGCTGGTTCAGAGCATCTGCCTTACAAGCAGAGGGTCGGCGGTTCGAATCCGTCAACGCCCAC
>JAFOXE010000025.1 GCA_017425765.1 Paraprevotella sp.
AGGTGCGGGCATAACGTAAAGAACGGATGTATTTGTTGCGTTTGCGAGCAAGTTCATTATCCAAGCGCGTGATTTCCTTTTTAACCGTCTGGGTTTCACCGTTTACACGAGTAATATCGGTTTCCAACTCCTTGATATAGCGTAATCGGTTCTGCAACTGTCCTTCAAGGATATTTATGGTTTTTTCCTTGTTGCGTACGGCCTTTTTATTGCTCTCCAAGGCCTTTTCAGATTTAGCAAGTCCTTTCTTTACTTCCTTTTGCTGTTGCTTTAGAGTGTTGACGCTGCGTTTAGTCTGACCACACGCCCAACTAAACGACCACATCAGCAGCACACAAACAATCACTATTCGCATCACAGTCCTCCGGAAATTAGAGTAAGTATGGCACTCAAATTCATCTTCTTGTAACGAGATTCGTTAATCGTGGTACGCGTTTGCCAAGAAGAATCTTCTTTAATGTTCGATAAACCCAACGACAATCTACACGGCGCCGAAATGCCCTCGATGGAGATATCCATTTGCGACGGGAACATTTTCTTGTTCACCACAACATGGCTCCCGTATTTCCAACTCAGTTGAGGCCCCACCAATCTGCTCCTTTGCATCAAACTTGTTTGCGTAATGATGCCACTGAGTGTGCCAAGAAGAAACTGAACGGAAAGCATGGAGTTTGACGACACCTCGACCACTGACTGCTCACCCCTCTCCGTCACCTTGTAATTCGAAAACGATGCCGCAGTAGTCTGCCCGGGCACAAACAACTCATTCCAAAACAGGGCTTGAAGCACGAAGAAATCGATGCCGGCCTTTTGGCAATAAGGTATCTGGGCATAGGCTTCCTTCACATAACGATTGCCCATGCGGTCGATAATCATCATGTAATCCTGAGTCATCTCAATACGTACCGCCTCAATAAAACCCAACGCAGTGAGCGACAACTGCATCACATCATCGCGTTTCATCTTTAGACTTCCGCCCAAAGAAACATTCTGCGACCCTAAAGCCACCTTGGCATTTATCTTCGCCACCAAGGTGGTTTGGTCTAAGGAATTATCAATAGCCTTCTGGACGCAAGATGTGTACACACCGGCATCCTGGCTCTGGTTCGAAGCCTTACGGCCGGTGCCACATGCCACCATAACGCCGATAAGGCTAAGAACAATTATATAGTTAAAAAAAGTGCGAACAGATTTCATTTAATGTACTTTTTCTTCTTAATCTTTCGGGGCAACACAGAAGTTACACCCTCTTTGCCCAATGCGTTATACCAATATTCAAGGGCTTTTTCACGCTCACCACAATGATAGTAGATATCGCCCGCATGCTCCCACAGAACACCGCTTATATCCTCTTCGTCTGCCTTATTCTCGGACGTCAACACCATATCGATATACAAACGTGCCTCGGCATATCGACCTTGCATAAACAAGATCCAAGCATAAGTGTCAAGATAGGTCCTGTTGGTGGGTTCCGCCTTTATGGTTCGGTAGCTCATCTCTTCTGCCTTGTCTAACTGCGTATTCTCCAACGAAAGGTAGTAAGCATAATTATTCAGACAACTGATGTTTTGGTCGTTATATTCCAAACATTTGTCATAGGCCTGAAAAGCCTCAACCTTACGCCCTGCATGAAAATATAAATCACCCAACATGGAATAAATATCTGAAACTTCTTCCGATGGCGATTCATCTGTGATGTGCTTTATTCCTGTTTCTATCGCCTCAAGTGCTTCCTGCATCTCGTCGTTCTGATAATGGGCAGTTCCTAAACAATAATGAAAAAGAAGTTCGTCGGGATAATGATTGACACCCATTCGACACACATCGGCCAAAGAGGTAAAATCTTGTTTCCGATGATAATATTGAAGCATGTGCAATAGGGCCATTCGGTTTTTCTGATCGACTTCCAAAATACGTTTCATCACCTCGACAATAGACTCCGCAGATGCTTCTGTGTGAGCAAGATAGGCAGAATAGAGCGACAAGAACTGCGCATCCTGCTGAGGCTGCGACAACAAGCTATCAAAAACTTCTTGTATAAACACCTTACCGTCAGCGTGCTCAATGTTATCCTTTATTGTCGTTTGCAACAAATTTACGCGCATCTGCATGTCGGCCTTCTCGGAATACAATAAGGAATCACGTAACTCAAAGTATTTAGTGTAGTCCTCAGTGGCTTTGTAATAGTCTAATGTAGCTACTTGCAAGAACGTATTGTCCGGGTCCACCGCACGTACCTCTTCATAAATATCCCACGCCTTCTGGTGTTCGCCTTGCATCAGTTGTAAGTTTCCCATGAGCAACCTAAAACGTGTATCATGCGAAAATTCCTCAGCCAGAAGTTCAAGTTCACGAATAGCTTTCTCGTCCTCACCCAAACGTAAATATAATTTATATTTCTCCAAACTTAGGTTCTCTGATTTACCCTCGATCATCTCAATGCGATTCAACATACGAATAGCATCTTCAAAACGTTGATTTTGAGAATATAACGCTACCAACTGCGAGAGTACATCTACTCGTGACGAATCCAATACACTCAGTTCCTCCAATGTTTCTACCGCTCGTTCGTTTTCACGTGCCATTAGATAGTACGAAGCCAAAATCTCCTTGTACCATTCGTTGTCTGGGGCAAGAGAAGCGGCTTTCTTGAAGTAGGCACCGGCCTCCTCCTCACGATTAAGAAACATTAAATAGTGACCCAACTCGAAATAAGACGCGGCATGAGTGGAATCTATTTCCAAACAATGCTGATAGAGGGCAAAGGCCTCGGAATGACGTTCCGCCAACTTGTGGTTGAAGGCTTCTTGGTAGAAATAGGATACACGCGTGGATTGATTTTGTTCACCGTCAACTCCCTCATGGAGGGATACGGATACGGAATCAGCCGACAAAGAAGATTTCGTCCCTTTTGTCTCTATTGCCCAAACAGACAAGACGCCAATGAGCACAATCCGCACAACATTATTGAATCTCAGCATGACCTAATGCCCCACACTTTTTGATGTTTACTTGGCACCAGTGTGACCAAAGCCTCCGCTACCACGCTCAGTATCGTCAAGGGTTTCTACTTCCTCCCAACTACTCTGCTCATAACGTGCAATCACCATCTGAGCCACACGTTCTCCATCCTCGATCACAAAGTCTTCTTGCGAAAGATTTATTAGTATCACGCAAACCTCGCCACGATAATCAGCATCGATAGTCCCTGGAGAGTTTAGCACCGTAATTCCCTTCTTGATGGCCAATCCGCTGCGCGGTCTTACTTGGGCTTCAGTACCCGGAGGCAATGCCATAAACAAACCGGTGGGTACCAAACAGCGTTGCATGGGACGCAACACGATGGGAGCATCAAGATTGGCACGCAAATCCATACCCGCCGATTGGGCGGTAGCATACTCTGGAAGAGGATGGTGTGATTTGTTAATCACTCGTATCTTTGTATTCATAGTTTTACACCTTATATGTATTATATTTGCAAAAATAACCATTTCCCTTCACATCTACTTTGTTTTTAGACGAAAAAAGGTCAGCTTTTATCCCTTTTTACATTACTTTTGCAGTCTAAAGGTTTTTACACATGAATTGGCATCAACTACTTTCAAATAAACGACTTGGATTGGAGAATACGCACGAGGTGCATAAAGACGATCGCACGGAATTTCAGCGCGACTACGACCGCCTAATCTTCTCAGCGCCGTTTCGACGTTTACAAAACAAGACGCAAGTGTTTCCGTTACCTGGAAGCATATTCGTGCATAACCGACTGACTCATAGTTTGGAAGTATCTAGTGTAGGACGTTCATTGGGCAACGACTGTTCACGAGCCCTTCTTGAGCTGCATCCAGAACTTAGTTCAACTCACATCAGCGAATTGGGCTCCATCGTATCGGCTGCCTGCTTGGCTCATGATTTGGGGAACCCGCCTTTTGGGCACTCAGGCGAGAAGGCCATAGGCACCTACTTCAGCGAGGGAAAAGGGCAATGGCTGCGCGACTATCGCGACCCGAATACAGGCGACCACCTTACAGAAGCACAATGGAACGACCTGATTCACTTCGAGGGTAATGCTAATGCTTTCCGTCTGCTGACACACCACTTCGCCGGACGACGCAAAGGAGGCTTTGTAATGACATACTCCACCTTAGCATCCATCGTAAAGTATCCTTTCTCATCAACTTTGGCTGGCCAACATCAAAAGTTCGGATTCTTTCAAAGTGAAGAACAAGACTACTGCACCATTGCTCAAGAACTCGGAATCCTGAAACACGAGTCCCCCACAAATGCCATCCATTATGCGCGTTACCCCTTGGTGTATCTTGTAGAAGCAGCAGACGATATTTGCTATGAAATAATGGACATAGAAGATGCGCACAAACTGAAGATTCTTTCTGCAGAGGAAACAAAAACCTTACTTTTGAACTTCTTCAGCGAAGAGCGCAAAGAAAAAATACGTAAAAACATGGACATCCTGACCGACGTGAACGAGCAGATAGTTTACCTTCGTTCGTGTGTGATAGGGTGTCTGGAACGCGAATGCGCTCGCGTATTCGTTGAAAACGAAGAAAAAATCCTAAACGGAACATTTGAAGGTAGCTTAATACAGAACATCTCAGAAATACCACGTCGTGCATACGAACTATGCGAAAAAACCGCCTACTCTCGTATATACAGGAGTAAGGATGTGGTGGATATAGAAATTGCCGGTTTTCAGGTAATTACTACGCTTACCGACTTGATGATCGAGGCTGTGACACATCCCGACAAGGCATACTCAAAGTTGCTCATCAATCGTGTATCGGCACAATACGAGATAAACGCGCCCACACTGTACGAGCGTATCATGGCTGTGCTGGACTACATTTCGGGTATGACAGACGTATATGCCCTCGACTTATATCGCAAAATAAACGGAATGAGTTTGCCCATTGTATAAGCCACATTACGATTAGGATAAAAAAAATAGGCGGTAATTGTTTTTCAAAAACATCACCGCCTGCTTTTTATCATTTCCGTTTCCTTATTTCTTCCTTACGGGATAGATTAGCTTTTGAGCTCCCGAGCGAATTTTAACTGCACCGGGGTGTTGCGCCGCAAACGAATCGATATAACGCACTCGTTTCTCGGCCAAAATCTCGTCCACTGCAATCAAAATACCGGTTTCCTCTACATCACCAAATCCATAGTTAATGGCTGTTCCAAACATCTTCATTGTAGGCGACAATCCCATATAAGCATTAACAAGGGGTGGAATGTTTAACCCTCTCTTGCGAACCTCTGTGTTCAATATGCGATAATCTTCTTTGAAATCGTCTTTGCAGAACAACTTCTTCAATTCTTCAGGATCGGTTTCTATACACAAGGGCTTGGACGGAACGATGAGCTTATCAGGATCGCCAAAGTGCTTGTTCAAAAAGTAAAGAATCATATCACGAGCCTTCGTGTCATACGAAGGATACATTGTCATTTTACCGAAGAAGTATTTTACATTAGGTTTCACCACCGTTAGGGCACCCAAACCATCCCAAAGATTGTCCAAAGCGAACAAGCCCTTGGTGCCCATTCGTGAGCTTTGATATTCGAGGGTAACAAAGGAACGGCCCAACTCGATGGTGTAAGGCATGTACTCCTTCATAAATGTGTCCGAGAAATGGAACATGTGCGAAGTGGCAAGAATGGGTTGCCCCTTTTCATCTACCGGCACATTCGAACCCAAAATATAACGATAACCTCCTAAGATTTCCTCTGCATCGGGATTCCATACCACCAACTGTTTGTAAGGATTTTCCATCGTGTCAAACTCATCCAAGTCGAGCGCCTTTCCGGTTCCTCCTCCTGCTGCGCGGAATGCGATTTCGCGTAGTCGACCAATCTCCTTCACCACGTTAGGAGAGTCTTGCCATGTTACCACATAGATTTCGTTATTGGCCTTGTTGGTAAACCTTAAGCGTTTATCTTCAGTGAGCTCCGATTTTAGAATCTCTCTGCTTATAGGACTGATTATCTCTTCCATTTCTTCTTATTTTTGTGTCCTTACAATTTATAAACCTCTTCTTGTACATATTGTGCCCATGCCGCTGCCGACTTCGATTTGTCGAATGTTTGCCAAGGTATCGGTTTACCGATAACCACTCTATAGGTTCCATGCTGACTGCGATACATTTCATCCGGCAACAACAACATAGCCAGATTAAATTTAAGTCCTAACTTCTTGCACAAATTGGCCACCGTATAAAAGCGGGATGAGTTTTGAGCTTCGAAACGTATGGGCACCACGTTGCGCTGGGTTTCCACACTCTTCGTTATGAATGTTTTTTTCCAAGGTAGGTCGCGAATCACTCCGTTGGTGCGGCGCGAGCACAATCCTGCCGGAAACATAATGATGTGATTTTCGGAAGTAAAACCGGCCTCGACCACTTGCGGAAAGCTTCTTGCCTGCTTTCCCATTTTGTTAACAGGAATACAAAGTGGAGCCAAGCCCTTCAGATTCATCAAGAAATCGTTCACTAAATACTTGATGCGACCGTTATAATGACGCCCCAACACCATACCCATAGTTACGCCATCAATGGCTCCCAATGGATGGTTGCACACAAAAGTGTAACGTTCGCCTTGAGCATCGGAAGGCAGATTTTCAGTACCTTCTACTTCTACCTTTACATCAAGATATTTAAGACAGTATTCGCAAAAATCCACTCCCACATATCCTTGTCTGAGATATTCGTTAATGAAGTCTTGATGAATCAGTTTCTTCAGCAAGTTTATCACGAATTTAGGCACATACTTTGCCTTCTTACCCGCACGCTGACGAACAATCTTATCTAAATCGATTTCACTGAAACTCTTATCTTGCATAGACAAAATTATTATGGGATAACCACCTTACGATTGTTTATATAATAGATCCCTTGAGGAATTCCGTTGATCCAATTCACTCCTTTCGACAATCGGAACAAGGCATAAAAGCCACCGTAGCGATTGTAAATGGGCAATACTTGATTATAGTTGCTGCGCACACAAATCGAGCGTCCTTGCATCTTCATTTGAATCGGGAACGGAGAGGTGGCCATTTGTTTCTTCAACACTCCTCCCATTTCTACAGAAGAGGCAGACATTCCCTGCAAAGTGTCTTGAGGCAAAGCATGCTCTGCGGAAGCCGAAAAAGCTTTCGCCGTCACGATTAAGGCACCAATCAGCACCGCAAGAAATCGTTTGTGTAATTGCACACTCTTCTTCATAACAATTATTACCCAATAATATCGCAAAATTAGTTGAATTTCACAAAACAGCAAAGACTTTTTCTTATTTTTATAGGTACGCGAGGCAAACAACTCCTCTTCAAGAACAATACATTCAAACCCCTTTTAACATTCATTCTGTCTTGACCACGAGCACAAACAAAACACACGGTGGTGTAGTGCCCCACCACACCACCGTGTATGCGCCCTCCACACGCTCGGGTAAAGGGTAGGCACACCCTCGTGTGTTTTACACCATTTTGCAGAGCATGTAAACACAAAAAAGGGGTGCGTGTCATTTTTAACACGCACCCCTTGCTTTATACTCTTGTTCTAATTGAGCTGTCTATGACTCGATAAGGAAAAAATCGGGAGATTATCTCTCTACACCCCCTTGTATTCCATCCCTACACGTATTTTGTTGAAGGGGAAATAAAAGACAGCATCTTCGCGTACTTTTATTTGCAACAAAATGTTCTATTATCAATTATTTACTCATCGCAAAAATACAGTTTTCCCATTCACGATGTAAGCGCCCTTGGCCAAACCTTTTAAGGTCTTGGCAGCCTTGCGAACACACACACCTTGCAAGGTGTACACATCGTAAGTGGTTTGTGCCTTCTGCATGGTATGTTCCACGCCGGTTTCTTCACCTTCTACTTTAATGACACTACCGGCTTCCACGTCTACCGTATATCCCAACAAATCGGTCAAATCGATAGAAATAAGAGCATGGAACGCTTCTTCCTTGTAGCTCTCGGCCGAAATAGCCAATGTGATATCGCCCAACATCGGACCTAAATAGTCGTTGAACGATAAGTCGGCATTTGAGCCCGGCGCAATCATCATAGTTTTCACAATGTTTGCCGTATTCTGGTAGGTGTACACATCAACACCGTCCACCTTGTTTGTAGTCAAACCGTCAATCACGATGTCGCCCACAGGAAGCTCACCAAAGGCGAAGTCGTTAATCATCAGCACACGAGTTCCGTTGCTCATCTCGGCTACCACAATACGGCCTTCGCTATCAGTTGACACATCCATCAAAGTGATTACCAATGGCTCACTGAATGTAGTTACCTTTATAGGAGCTTCAAACTGATACTTGTATTCCTTATAGTTGCCTGTGAATTCGCCTTCCGCTGACACCTCAGCCACAATTATAGTAAGCAAACCAGAACGTGCATCGTATTTCTTGATTACGCGAATATTTTCAGCAAATCCCTCGAAGTTCCAACCTTCAGATGAATATACCTTATGGCTCATATCCACGGTTTGTGCCTCGTCAACCAACAAAGCTTCACCCTCGAACATAATGGTTGGAGCAACCTCTTCTTGTCCGTTGGCAAACTGTAGATAGTAGGTGTGGCTTGAAAGATTGTCGCTGTCTGCACCAACGTTTGTTACGGTAAGTGTCAACAAGTTTTCTTCGTTCAATGTATAGTTGCCCACAGCCGTACGACCGTTTACGGTAAATGCCAACTTGGCTGCATCAAACGATTCAGAAGACAAATCTACCATAGCTTCGTTCTCCGGAACGGTCAACGAAACACCATTGTACGACAAAGATGCCAAAGTAGAATAGTATACAAATCGAATATCATCGGCATAAAGAGTGGTGCCATCAACCATCTTTGAACGGTCCCAATAATCTGCACCTGAGATGATCACATTTAGCTTTTGCGGAGCCACGGACGAACTATACACGTAGTTCAAAGGCACGGTGATTTCTTGCCAATCGCCACCAGTGGACGTAAATGTATAATCGCATGAGGCCACCAAAGTTCCGGCAGAAGTTGGAGTAGTTTTACCCAAAATGGCGCGATCTACATCAGTACGCACTTGGTCGGGATTTGACTTTTTACCCACTTTTGAACTGTATTCAGAATTCCACATATAGGCAATGATGTGCGAAGTTTCACCCGTATTGCTATCGGTACGCTTATAACGTCCGGTCAATGCATCGGGTTGATAGGCAAAGTTTATACCGCCATACACACCTCCGTCACAGTCCGACAAAGTACTGGAAGCATATACCCACGGGGTGCCCAAAGTAATAAATCCGGGTGCCACTGACCCCATACTACCAACTCCAACGTAAACGCTTGTCATCTTCAACAAACCATTATCATTATAAATGAGTTGTTGTTGTTTCTCCATAATAACCTTCTGATTGATGCTCGAACCATTCCAACCGTCCGGCTCAACTCCGGGACGTTGTCGCATCTCACCTTTTTTAGGACTTGCCATTGTTCCTGTACCAAAGGCCTCGGTATTACCACACGCTGTTTTCCATGCAGAGAAACCGTAATTAGGCAATTGTTGTGCCTGCAGCGTCAAGGCTACCAATGCAGCCCATAACATACCAATCTTTTTCATTAATTAATTATTTGTTTATAGAGTTTATTATCATTGATATTACACGTTCAAATCGATATTTTTTCATCTTCGATTCTTAGAAGTGATATGCCATACCCACTTTAGCATAAAGAGGATAGAGAGCGAAATCCACCGTCTTGAAATCACTATGGAATATACCATTCATTCCCCAATCCAATGCAGCAAACAGAGTACAGTGTCGGGCAGCACGCCAATCGAAGCCCAACTGAACACCCCACAACCACTTACGCATATCGTTTCCGAAATCGTAAGTAGCCGGATTGGAACGGTCGATATTAACCTTAGGACCCGTGGGATTTCCTTCGCGCAAATAGCCATCGAACACCGAACCGTCGAACTCCGAATGTAACAAGTAGCTCAAGTAAGGACCTGCATGTACGCTCCATCTTGGACTAATGCGGAAATTAGCCATAAGGGGCAGTGTAAATCCCGCCATAAAGGTATTGGTAACATCCGTACCGGTAAAATTACCTTCCAGATAATCCTCGCCTTGGGTAATTCCCATGTGATAATTCTTTACATCGGCCTCAGTACTCATTCCCTGAGCAAAGAAATGAAGACCTGCCATCACACCCCATCTACGACAGAGCATTTTATACACGTCTACACCCATAGTTATTCCCCCCTCGGGATTATACTTGTTGATGCTGCGAATTTCTTCCGGCAGTGGCAACGGAGTGGTTCCGCCCATTACATATCCGGCACGAAGCATGTATCCCCAACCGCTTTGAGTTGTAGCCCCCCATTGAGCATATTTATCAGTTTCCTGTGCTTTGATTGTATAACTCAAAACACAAACAACAAGCAAAGTTAAAATTTTGTATCTCATATGGCTAATCTTCATACGATATTTCATTCAGGATTATTATAACACATCGGTACTGATGACTTCTACTTCATCCACACAAAGGGTGCTACCCACCGCTCCACAGAACGATGCACCACCCGAACTTGATGAGAACACCACGGTTAAACTGTAACCGGCATTCCACATTATCAAGGGGTTAATTTCTTGCCTATACTCAAAATCAAGATCAAAGTAGGTCCATTCATTTGTATTCTTGGGCTCCTTTACTTGTGCCACCGCCACAATATTGTTGCTAGTGAGCACATCATTACCATGAAGCATAAACGAATTACCATTTGCATCGACATTGCGGAACAATACTGCATACAAATCAGGACGGTCTACTTGGTCAAGCACTGTCTTTCCGTTTCGATCTTGAAACACAGGACCGGGATTGTATTTGTAGTAACCCTTAAAACGAAGCGGTTTCTTACGATAAGGAACACCAAAACAAGTGGCCTTCATGGCATCCTTCAATGCATTCTCCGTATCGAATGTACCCATAAACAAATTTCCGGCAGCCAATCGCATCTTAACCATAACGCCAAAAGCACCAGTGCTACGAGTAACCAACTTAACACACGGGCCCACAAGACCTTCATCCTCGGGCACAGTAGGATATTCGTCGGGCAGTGCCGATGACTTACTTAGGCGGAATCCGGGATTTCCGGTAGCCCAAACATCATTGCGACGACCAATCTCGTCATATTCGTACCACACATAGTATTTTCCCAAAGCAGCATCTAACTCTTTGTTACTAAACGAAAATTGTGTAGAAATGCTTACGTGAACGAAACGTACCTTGTAAATGCGACACCATGAGCCATCTTGCGACACCACACTGAAAGAAACAGGACCTCTAGAAAAATCCAAAGCATCACCGTTTACATAACCAGACTTCTCTGCAGCAGTCATATACT
>JAFOXE010000251.1 GCA_017425765.1 Paraprevotella sp.
CAAGCTGCTGAAAACACTGAAAGGATGGCCTTCTGAGTTCTTCGCCAAATACGTATTTACCCGTCAAAAGATGGAAGCCTATCTACAACCAGACATCTTCAAGAAGATGTGCGATGTGATTGACAACGGAGCATCTCTGGATCTTAAGACCGCTGACCAAGTGGCAGACGGAATGAAACGTTGGGCCATGGAGCTGGGCGTTACACATTGTACACACTGGTTTCAACCTCTAACCGACGGTACGGCCGAAAAGCACGATGCTTTCGTTGAACACGACGGAAAAGGCGGTATGATAGAGGAATTCACGGGCAAGCAATTGGTACAACAAGAACCCGATGCCTCATCCTTCCCAAGTGGAGGTATTCGCTCTACCTTCGAGGCACGTGGATACTCTGCATGGGATCCGGCCTCTCCGGTGTTCGTCATTGGCGATACACTCATGATTCCCACTGTATTTATATCCTATACCGGAGAAGCTTTGGACTACAAAGCACCGCTAAAAAAAGCACTCCATGCCGTCGACAAAGCTGCAACCGAAGTCAGCCGCATCTTCTATCCGGAGGTTAAGAAAGTAATTACCAACCTCGGTTGGGAGCAGGAGTATTTCCTTGTAGATGAAGGCCTTTATGCTGCTCGCCCCGACCTTCTTATGACAGGACGTACGTTGATGGGCCACAGCTCGCCCAAGAGTCAGCAGATGGACGACCATTATTTTGGCTCCATCCCAGGACGTGTGGCTGCTTTCATGGCCGACCTTGAAGTACAAGCCCTCGAACTCGGAATTCCTTGTAAAACACGTCACAACGAGGCAGCCCCCAACCAATTTGAATTGGCCCCTATTTTCGAGGAAATGAACCTTGCAATCGACCACAATATGCTCCTCATGTCGTTGATGAAGCGTGTAGCCCGCAAACATGGATTCCGCTGTTTGCTTCACGAAAAGCCCTTCTCTGGAATCAACGGTAGTGGTAAGCACAACAATTGGTCATTAGCAACCGACACCGGCATCTTGCTCCATGCACCGGGAAAGACACCTATAGACAATCTTCGTTTCGTGACGTTCATCGTAGAAACGCTCACGGCCGTATTGAAGCACAATGGTCTTCTCAAAGCTTCTATCATGAGTGCCACCAACGCACATCGTCTAGGTGCTGCCGAAGCTCCACCCGCCATTATATCTTCGTTCCTCGGAGAACAGTTAGGTGAATTGTTGGAGCACTTGGAAAATGCTCCCGATGATGAACTTATCGACTTAACGTGCAAGCACGGAGTAAAACTTGACATTCCACAAATTCCGGAGTTGATGGTAGACAACACCGACCGTAACCGCACCTCTCCGTTTGCATTTACAGGTAACCGATTTGAATTTCGTGCTGTGGGTGCACAAGCCAACTGCGCGGCCTCTATGATTGTACTTAATTCTGCAGTTGCCGAAACGCTCATCGACTTCAAGCACCGCGTAGACGCCCTTATTGATGAGGGCATGGACAAGATGAAAGCCGTTCTACACGTAGTTCGCGAAGACATCAAGTACTGCAAGCCCATTCTATTTAATGGTAATGGTTATTCCGAGGAGTGGAAACAAGAGGCTGCCCGTCGTGGTTTGGACGTAGAAACCAGCACCCCGCTTGTATTCGACCGCTATTTGGACGAGAAGAGTCTAAGAATGTTTGAGGTTACCAACGTATTCAAAAAAGCCGAAATCGAAGCCCGTAACGAAATCAAATGGGAAACCTACACTAAGAAAATCCAAATTGAAGCTCGCATATTTGGTGATATCTGCCTCAACCACATTCTGCCGGTAGTGATGAGATACCAAAGTGCTCTTATCGACAACGTGCACAAGATGCAGGAGATTTTCCCGCAAGAAACAGCTGCACAGATGAACCAATGCAACATCGAATTGATTAAGAAAATATCCAACCACACTACGTTCATCACCGAGCATGTAGACAAACTAATCGAGGCTCGCAAGGTGGCCAACCGCTTAGATCATGAACGTGACAAAGCCATTGCCTACCACGACTCAGTAGCTCCTCTAATAGAGGAAATTCGATACCATGTCGATAGTTTGGAAATGATTGTAGACGACGAGATGTGGCCATTGCCTAAATATCGCGAATTACTTTTCATCCGATAGCAATATCAAGGCCTTGACCTTACCCACAAACATACCTTAATCCAAGTGTGCACCTTGCTGAACTTTTTTATACAGCAATGTGCAGACTTGGATTTTATCATCTTTATACTTTTGTTCTAAGAACTACAATTACAACGACGTCCACCGTTCATAAGTTCCCTATCACACGCTCTGCTATAGCCAAAACAGACGTGCATCTCACATAGACTCACACGTACGCCTCGCAATCACGACACGTACGTGTAAATAGGTTTCACACGAGCATCTGTTTGCACGAGATGCCACGTGTGTAAGAAGAAGGTTATTGATAAAGACTTACTGAAACCTTATGGCTCCGGAAAAACCACCTTCGATAAAATACCGGAGAGAGCAGCCAATGCCACGCCATAGTTGGTTACGGGAACATGCTGTTCTGCTGCACGCTGCAGACGACGCAGCACATGCTGACGAGTAAACATACAAGCACCACAATGAATCACAAGGTCGTACGAACCTAAATTCTCGGGGAAATCTTGTCCCGAAACAATGTCTATTTGTAGGTCAGAATGCAGACGTGTGCGCAAAAGATTGGGCAATTTTACACGTCCTATATCCTCATTTTGAGGCACATGAGCACATGCCTCAGCTATAAGTATACGTGCTCCGGCCGATAAATTCATCATCACCTTAGCCCCTTGCAGATAGCGTTGAATATCCCCCTTTTGGCGAGCCAAGAGAATGGAAAAAGAGGTAAGTTTGGTTTCCGGCGGACATAAAGCTGCCACCGTTTGAAACACTTGAGAGTCGGTAATTATCAACCGAGGGGGTGCAGACAATGCTGCCAACGTAGATTCAAGACGCTCTGTAGTACACATCATGGCCGTGCAACCCTTATCCAAAAGGCTGCGCATGGTTTGCACTTGTGGCAATATCAATCTTCCTTTCGGAGCTTGTATGTCTTGTGGCGCCACAAGCACTACTACATCACCTGCTTGGGCCAACGAACCCACAAGGTCAGTAATCTCCTCGTGTTCAGTCAACACACCGGATATTGCTTGCAATAAAGCGCCCACACCTTGAGCAGACCGTGCCGACAAGGCCAAAACTTTGCATCCTAATGCCTTACGGTACTCCTCAGCCACTAGTGCCGGTTGAGTCAACAAATCGGCCTTATTTAATACCGCAACAACGGGAGTTTCACATCGTTTCATCTCGACCATCCACTGCTTTTCCGTGGCCAACGCCTCAACATTAACACCCTCTGTAATATATTGTTCCTCAGATGTTGAAAGAACCAACACGGCCACATCTATGCGTTCCGTTGCCTTACGGGTTTGCTCCACTCTGAGCGCCCCCAACGCACCGTCATCATCAAATCCGGCCGTATCCATTATCACGCAAGCCCCAATTTCCGGCCATTCCATATTCTTCGTCACCACATCAGTAGTAGTGCCGGGCACGTCCGAGACAATGGCCACTTGCTGACCACACAAGGCATTGAACAACGACGATTTACCGTTGTTTCGCCGACCAAAAATACCGACATACTTACGTTGATCACGTGGGGTTTGGGTTTGCATTCGTGAGTTCTATTTTATGTATACTTTATATATAATGGCTGAATTATTACTACATCACGAGATTTAGAAGCGAAAATCACGTTTTCCGTTTTCTATCTGCTTCAAAAAATCTTCGGCCGTCTTGCGAACCTTTTCATTAGGTACATTTTGTAGCTCGTGTGCAATCATGGCCACTCCCTTATCACGTGTTGTTGGTGAAGCATAATCTTGTAAATACTCCTTCAATGTAATCAACGCATTAGGATGACAACAATTAGCTATCTGACCACTCTTAACCAACGACATAAATCGATCGCCCGTTCGTCCGGCACGATAACAAGCGGTGCAGAAGCTAGGAATATAACCTAAATCCAACAGCCAAGCTACTACCTCATCAAGTGTGCGTCGATCGGATATGTCGAATTGCGATGAGTTGTCTTCTTCGCGTTCTTCGCGTACATACCCGCCTACACTGGTACGAGAGCCACCGCTGATTTGCGACACACCTAATTCCAACACGCGTTCGCGACTTCTGCTGCTCTCGCGGGTAGAAATAATCATACCTGTATAGGGCACAGCGATGCGAATCACAGCCACTATTTTGTGAAACACCGAATCGGGCACACAATTAGAGAAATCAGCCGTATCAATATCGTCAGCTTTACACAATCGGGGCACGCTGATTGTGTGCGGCCCCACGCCATAGGTGGTCTCGAGATGCTCGGCATGCATCAAAAGTCCCACAAAGTCGTAACGATAAGTATCTAATCCGAACAGCACTCCAATGCCCACATCGTCTATACCACCTTGCATGGCGCGGTCCATAGCTTCGGTGTGCCAAGCATAATTATGTTTAGGACCCGTTGGATGCAATTGTTCGTATAGTTCCTTGTTGTAGGTCTCCTGAAAAAGAATGTACGTACCAATTCCGGCATCGTGTAGCTTGCGATAATTCTCCACTGTGGTTGCCGCAATGTTTACGTTTACTCGCCGGATAGCACCATTGCGATGCTTTATATCGTAAATGGTGCGAATACTCTCCAATATATATTCTATTGGATTGTTCACCGGATCTTCTCCGGCCTCCAATGCCAAACGTTTATGACCCATATCTTGCAGGGCTATAACCTCTTGACGTATCTCGTCCTGAGTCAGTTTCTTTCGACGTATGTTTTTATTCCGATAGTGATATGGACAATATACACACCCGTTTACACAATAGTTAGAAAGATAAAGCGGGGCAAACATCACGATGCGATTGCCATAAAAGCGCTGCTTGATTCTACGCGCCAAATCGTACATACGTTCCGTAAGATCGGGTAATTCGCAATCCAACAACACGGCCGCTTCACGATGTGTCAGCCCCTTACATTCTTCTGCTCTGTTCAGAATACCTTCGATAAGGGCACGATCGTGGGCATGGGCCTTTGCATAGGCCATGGTTTCATTTATTTCGTCGTGCGAGATAAACTCTTCTGCAATATTAGATGTTACTTTATACATGATGTTTGATTTTTTTCTTTATAATCTCCGCGCCCCATGTCCACGTGACGACCGATGGCATGCAGATGTTGATTTAATGTGTGAACATAAGCCCCCTCCTCGCAACCCGTACATGCTTTATTTTGGTAAATGGCATATTTATGGCGCACAGAATCGGGCGTTAGATTAGGCATGAGCACATTGGCTCCGGCCATAAGCCCCAACTGACGCCCCTCAGGATACAAGCTAATTAGGGCAGTAGTGGATGGTATTAAGGCATAAGGATGACGCAAACGCAATAACGACAAGAGAATAAGCACCTTACGTACATCACCGGCTGACTCGTAAGCAAAAGGTGTATTCGCAGCAGGTATAAAAGGACCTATGCCTATCATCTCCGGTCGCAACTCATCCAAATATTCCAAATCGTCCACTAAATGTTGTGTGGTTTGTCCGGGCGAGCCCACCATCATCCCTGCGCCTACCTGATAACCTAAAGTTTTTAAGTGTTCAAGGCACTGACGACGTGCAGCAGCAGACATCTCTTGAGGATGCAAGTAAGCATAATGTTGTTCGTTGCGTGTTTCGTGCCTCAACAAATAACGGTCTGCACCGGCTTCACGCCACATCTGATAACATTCTGGGCTACGTTCGCCTAACGAAAGAGTTACAGCTGCCTCAGGACAGGTTTCCTTTATTGCACGTACAACATCGGCCACATAGGCATCAGAAAGTGCGGTGTCCTCACCACCTTGAAGAACAAAAGTACGAAATCCGTCGGCGTACCCTTGTCGGCATACATCAAGAATTTCTTTTTGTGTCAGGCGGTAACGCTCTGCCTCTCGATTGCTTCTGCGCAGACCACAATACAAGCAGTTATTACGACAATATGAAGATATTTCAATAAGACCACGTACATAAACGGCATACCCAAAGTGCGATACCGTAACCGATTCCGCAACCGAACGCAAAAGTTCTTGCTGAGCAGAATCAGCTGAGTCGATGAGAACACAATATTCCGATCGACTAAGACTTTTGCCACCTTGTAAAGCAGAAATCCACTCCTCGAACGTCTTATCTGAAATTTTCTTACACATTGTTGCAATAAAACCTACACAAAAGTATAAAAAAGTCTTTTCTTTTGTTTATTTTTGTGAGCATATCTAAAGAATTTAACCTAAAATGGCAAAAACGAACAACATCATGTTCATTCGATACCAATTACTTGCTAAATTGGTTAGAATGTGGAGAGACAATGAACTCCTTGAGAAGATTGACACACTACCCTTAGAATTGCACCCACGCAAGCAGAAGCCCTTAGGACGTTGCTGCATATATAAGGAACGTGCCGTAACGAAGTACAAAACCATGGCCATGTTAGGATTTGACATGGACGACGAAACCAATGAGATAGAACGCTTGTCGTCATATGCAAACCGTATGATGGAGCGCGAAAACATCCGTCCCGACAAGAACATTCTAAGTGTAATGGACGAAGCATGCTCATCATGCGTAAAAATCAATTACGAAGTAAGTAATTTGTGCCGTGGATGTGCTGCACAAGCTTGCTACAATAATTGTCCGAAGGATGCCATATCATTCGACCGTGAAGGTCACGCTGTCATTGACCATGAAAAGTGTATCAGTTGCGGAAAGTGCCACCAAATGTGTCCTTATCACGCGATTGTATACATACCCGTGCCTTGTGAAGAAGCATGCCCAGTTAAAGCCATCTCAAAAGACGAATACGGCATCGAACACATCGACCCCAATAAATGTATCTATTGCGGAAAGTGCTTGAATGCTTGCCCGTTTGGTGCAATATTTGACACCTGTGCTGTATTTGACGTATTAAAACGTATCAAGAGTAAGGATAAGAAGGTGGTGGCTATGGTGGCACCATCTGTCTTGGCACAGTTCAAAGAACCTGTTGAGAAAATATTTGGTGCAATGCGTGCCATCGGCTTCGACGATGTGATTGAAGTGGCCTATGGTGCAGAGGAAACCATACGCAATGAAGCAAAGGAATTTGTCGAGAAAATGGAAGAAGGCGCTCCTTTCATGACCACAAGTTGTTGCTCGGCTTATATGCAGTTGGTTAAAAAACATATTCCGGAACTTGCTCCCTATGTATCAACAACAGGCTCACCAATGTTCTATACAGCACGTTACGCAAAGGAGAAACATCCTGATTGCGTTAATCGTAACCC
>JAFOXE010000252.1 GCA_017425765.1 Paraprevotella sp.
AAACCACCCACACGTCCATACAACCTGTTCACCAAGTCCACTGCCGTAGAACGATACGCGTTGGAATTATGCGGAAAACCCAATTCAAGAAAAGAGTCCGCCAAAATATCTACACTACTTACATGAATTTCCTCATCGTTCATATAGGCCTTGCTGCCTTTATATGCCCAGAACAATTCGTTTCGGCAACATTCATACACTACCCCAAGGAGCACCTCGTGACGATTTCGCAGTGCAATACTGATGCAATAGGGAGCATTGTCGTGAATAAAGTTGGCCGTACCGTCAAGTGGATCTACAAGCCAAAGCAATTCTTTTTCTTCGTGTCCGCCACTTCCCTCCTCCGCAATAAATCCTGCCTCCGGAAGCAACATTTTCAAACGATCAACAATTTGTTGCTCCGAATTCTTGTCCACATACGACACGTAATCGTGAGCCGACTTCTTCTCTACCCTACTTCGGTCAAACTTTGTGCATTCATCTTGCAAATATTTGCCCACCTCGAGAGCAAGGACTTTAACCTGTTCTGTTAGATTCCGAATATCCATACTCTTACTTTCTATCAAGCACCCCGTGTGTATACGTTCCTTGTCGCAACACATTTCCGTTATTGTCCTTCTCCACAAAGGCACCGTGTTTCTCATCGTCCAAAAACGAGCCTTCAAATCGAATACCATTTTGATCTACGAGAATTCCGGGCCCGTTTCTTTCACCCTTTTTAAACACACCTTTGAACTTTACTCCGTCGGTCAGTCGCAAGATACCTTCGCCATCCATCAGACCGTCACGCCACGAACCCTCATACACATCGCCGTTGCTCCATGTATACTTGCCTTGTCCATCTCGTTTGTTGGCTTTCCAGCCTCCCACATACGATGCTCCGTTGCGCCAAGTATAAGTGCCTTGTCCGTGCTGTTCACCATCTTTGAACTGACCCACATATCGGTTACCATTGGCAAAGGTGAACACACCCGTTCCGGTGCGTTCACCTTTTACATAATCTCCTTCATATTTATCGCCGTTGTGAAATACATATACGCCTTTTCCGTGCTGCAATCCGTTGAGCCATTCACCGGTGTACGTATCTCCATCAGCATACGAAAATGTGCCACGCCCACTCATTTCATTCTCGCGCCACATTCCCTCATACACGCAACCGTCGTTCCAATCAAACGTACCCTGCCCGTGTTTCATGTCGTCTTTCCACCCACCTTTATAGTAGGCTCCTTCTGCATATTTATACTCTCCGTACCCCTCACGCTTGTCGTTCATCCAATCGCCCACGTACACATCTCCGTTGTGGTAATACATAGTCCCTTTCCCACTTTGAGTGTCGCGATACCAAAGCCCCTCATACTTGTTGTTGTTCATAAAATAATAGGTTCCTTGACCATGCTGCTGATCTTGAAACCAAAGGCCTTCGTATTTCTCGCCATCGGGAAAGGTGTATATGCCATATCCCTCACGTTTTCCTTTTACATATTCGCCCTCATACACATCGCCGTTTTTATATTTCGTAACACCCTTTCCATAGGGTTTACCTCTGAAAAGCTCGCCTTGATATTCGCCACCATCCTTGAACACATAGGTGCCGATGCGAATTTTTTGTGCAGACGAACTGAGCACAAACAAACAGAAAATAAGGGAAGTATAGAGATAAGAAAAGTTCATGTATATAATGCTTATGAGTAATTATCCTCAAAGTTAGCACAAAAGCATTATATACACAAACTCTTTAAGAAATCTTTTTAAGATTTGGGGATAAAAAAACGCTAGCCTCGTTGCTTTGCAAGGAAGGCTTCGGCTTGCTGCAAATCTTCGGGCGTATCGATGCCGATGGTTTCTATTTCACTGATGCCCACCTTTATGGTGTAGCCATTCTGCACCCAGCGAAGTTGTTCCAACGATTCGGCCAACTCCAAACCGGATTGTGGCAAAGAAGTGATTTCGCGAAGCACCTCTGCACGATAGGCATAGAGGCCGATGTGTTTATAGAAAACGTGAGTTGAGAGCCATTCATCCTTCTCCACACCACGAAGATACGGAATCACCGAACGACTGAAATAAAGGGCTCGCATACGATTGTCGACCACCACCTTCGGACTGTTTGGATTTTCAAGAGCAGCCAATCCGTCTTCCTTCGTAAAAGGTTTTACCAACGTGGCAATTTGTGTTTGAGCATCACTTTCAAAACAATTCTTAATAGCCTCTAACTGTTGAGGTTGTATAAAAGGTTCATCCCCCTGTATATTTACAATTACATCATACTCTTCTGCCACTTTTGTATAGGCCTCAAAGCAACGGTCGGTTCCGCTTTTATGATGCGTTCCGGTCATCACCACACGACCTCCGAATGACTTGACAGCCGCTTCAATTCGCTCGTCGTCGGTGGCCACAATAGCGGCGTCTAATATTCCGTCAACCTGTTCGTACACACGTTGAATCACGGGCTTACCGCCCAACATTGCCAAAGGTTTTCCCGGAAAACGGGTAGATGCATAACGCGCAGGAATGATACCAATAAACTTCATAGTAGTTCTTTATTTTTAAGATTGATGAACAAATGTACAAAAAATGCACTTCACTATGCAGAGAGATGACGATAAAATTCGTCGTTCCAACGAAAATGTTTTATTTTGCACCACACATCACATCTGCACACCCCATGGAACACACATATTGGATTTGCTTAGGCAGCAACCACGAGCCGCACACACACATTCCCAAAGCACAAGCAATATTGAAACAACAATTTCCCAATATTCGCTTTGCACCCGAGGAAGAAACCTCACCCATTGGCATCAACTCTTCGGCTATGTTCGTTAATCAAGTTGCCTTATTCCGTTCCTCGTTAAGCATCGACGAGATAAAAGCACAACTGAAACAAACAGAAACCTATCTTGGACGCCGACCGGAACACAAAATCACCCACCTGATTTGCATCGACATCGACCTGCTACGGTGCGATGGGCAAATACTCAAACCAAACGATTGGCAACGCGACTACGTGCAACGTGGATTGAAACACGTGTAAAACACTACGTTATTTTACCCACAAAACACATGATGGTGTAGACACGCTCTACACCATCGTGTAAGAGGAC
>JAFOXE010000253.1 GCA_017425765.1 Paraprevotella sp.
TCTCAATGCGTATATTTGTGCTAGTAAAGCGAATAAATATATGAAACCAATAGTAGCACCTTCCTTATTGGCGGCCAATTTTGGAAATTTGCAAGCCGATATTGATATGTTGAATCAGAGCGAATGCGACTGGATACATATTGATATTATGGATGGGGTCTTTGTACCCAATATATCTTTTGGCTTCCCTGTATTGAAGTTTGTTGCTCAACTCAGCAATAAGCCCTTGGATGTTCATTTAATGGTGGTGCAGCCCGAGAAGTTTATCAATGAGGTTAAGGCTTTGGGTGCTTACTGTATGAATGTGCATATGGAAGCATGTCCCCATTTACATCGGGTGGTGCAACAGATTAAAGATGCCGGAATGAAAGCCGGTGTTACATTGAATCCGTCAACACCGGTCATGATGTTGAAGGATATTATCCGCGATGTGGATATTGTAATGTTGATGTCGGTAAATCCTGGTTTCGGTGGTCAGAAGTTTATTGAGCATTCTGTGGAGAAAGTGCGTGAACTTCGTGATTTGATAGATCAAACCGATTCGTCAGCTTTAATAGAAGTAGATGGTGGAGTTAATTGCGAAACCGGAAAACGTTTGGTTGAGGCCGGGGCTGATGTTTTGGTTGCTGGAAGCTCGGTGTTTAAGGCACCATGTCCACAAGTTGAGATTGCAGCCTTAAAGAATTTGTAGCCATTTCGACAGATTGCATTGGAAAGTACTTTCTTGCACAAGTATCCTGCCTTTTGGGTAGTATTACCTTTGGCATTGGGAATAACCTTGTCGGAGGTATTCTTGTGTAATGAAGAACAAATAATTTCATTAGTGGGGTGGCCCTTTGTTGGTATAGCCCTCTTTTGTTTGATGATAGCCGTGTATGTGTTTGTGTTGAGAACGCATACACGGTTGTCATTATATAAAGGACAAAGACGGTTTGTTCTTGGTGTAACCCTCTTCTTTACTATCTTGGGTGTACTATTGAATGTGCGTATGTGGTCGAAAGACGACGTGTATTGGCCTGAAGAAACAACCTATTACAAAGGTGTTTTGTTGCAAACACCTCGTAAGACGCAACGTTCGGTACAATGTGATGTATTGCTTCAAAGTTATAAAGTTGATTCTACATTAAAAACGATAAACACCCCGATTCGTTTGGTCTTGCCTCGAACGCAAAAATCAGATTGTTTAGAGGTTGGAATGGGAATATCGTTTCATGGAAGGGTGGAACGAATTCGAAATAGTGGTAATCCGGACGAATTCAACTATGCAAGATATATGAGGTACAATGGGTTTGTCGGAACAGCATTGGTGTGGAATTCAGCATGGAATTCGTTTGAACTCGCAGAGCATGATAGGCAAAAACTTCCGTGGTTGGAACGATTAAGAATAGAGACTTTGCAAATACGAAATTCGTGGGTGAAGTTGTATCAGGGAAGTTCGTTGCACAGCGATGCATTGGCAATCATGACAGCATTAACTTTGGGTGAACGCAGTATGCTGACCAATGAGCTTAGCAAGCTATATTCAGATACTGGTGCCACACATCTTTTGGCTTTGTCCGGATTCAATTTAGGCATCTTGATGATGTTGTTCAATCTCTTTTTGTTGCGCTATGTACGGGATTGCGGATGGAGATGGCCCGTAACTTTATCATTGATGCTACTCATCTGGGGATATACGTTCTTGACTGGTTTACCTTCTTCGTTGGTACGTGCTTCCATTATGTGTACTTTTATGTTGGGAGCAGTCTTGCTCCGTCGGCAAAGCATTACGTTGAATACCTTAGCTTTGGCCGGAGGGTTGATGCTGGTGGTAAATCCGTACTACCTCTTTGATGTCGGTTTTCAATTGTCGTTTATGGCGATGTGGGGAATTCTGACACTACAACCACGGTTAGAAAGCGTACTGAAGGTGTCTTATCCATGTTTGCGTACACTATGGAAACTCTTTACAGTGTCGCTGGCAGCACAAATATGTACGGCTCCTATCGTGATGTATGTATTCCACTCTTTACCTATTTATGCCTCTTTACTTAGTCTGGTGCTTATCCCCTTAACCTCAGTGCTGATTTATGGGGCTTTGTTGCTCAGCATTTTACAGAGCATATGGAGTCCATTGTCCGATTTTGCATCCCAAATGTTGAATCTGTTTGTCGATGTTCAAACGTTCGTTATGCGATGGGGCGCTTCTTTGCCTTATGCCAATATAGAGGGCGTATATATTACTTTGCTACATATTTTGTTAGCCTACCTGCTTATAATATTGTGGATGCAAGATAAGGGGCGAATAATTCGTGTTCGTAATGGGCTGACTTGTTTGTTGTTGGGAGTGATGATAGTATGCAGTGTAGTAACAAACAGATTGGATAGGGTGGGCGATGACGTGGTGTTTTATAACAACCGAAATTGTCCGGCTGTACATATAATCTTATCGCCAGAACGTAGCTATCTACTTTGTGCAAATCCTGACAGCATGACTCATTTGGCATATATAGAAGAAACCTATTGGAAACGCAGGTTGAAAAGTCAACCTCTATTGCTTCCGGACGAGTATAAGGATTCGTTTGTGCAGAATCACAACGGACTACTCCTTTCTCCGCACGTATCTGTGTTGATGTTGTGCGACAATCGTTGGTACGCTACCATATCGGAACACAAAATGCTTGTTGATTATCTTCATATATGTAAGGGATTTAGGGGCACTTTACGTTCTATCAGCAAGGCCTTTCGGCCGAAATGCGTAGTCTTGGATGCTTCTCTTACTCCTTACTACCGAAATAAATATGCAAAGGAGGCAGAAGAAGTTGGTTGGGATATTTACGATATGCACGAACTAGGTGCGTTAAAAATAGAATGTAAATAAGGATATGCCGATTAAATGCTCTATCTTTGTGAGCATAACAGAAAGAACAGCTTATGTTGCCAAACCTTTTGAATGAATGTGAAGTCAGGGAATTACAGTCTTTGATTAGTCAAGCACAAAATGTTGTAATAACTTGTCATGTTTCGCCTGATGGCGATGCGGTGGGCTCAATGACCGCTTTGTATCATTATCTTCGTCGCATCAACAAGAATGTCACTATGGTGGCACCAAATATATTCCCGGACTTTTTGAAGTGGATTCCGGGAGCAAACGATATACATGTATACGATAAAAACGAGGAGGCTTTGGAACCAACCATTGCTGCGGCAGATTTATTTATGTTTGTGGACTTCAATGAACCCAAACGAATGGAGAAACTGGGAGATGCGGTGATGGCCAACAATTCCCCTAAGGTGCTAATTGACCACCATTTGAACCCCACTGATTTTGGCAGTGTGTCGTGTTCTCATCCAGAAATGTGTGCCACTTGCGAAATTATTCTTCGTTTGCTTTTGCAACTTAGTGCTATTGACGAAATCACACCGGAGGAAGCAACTTGCTTGTATGTAGGCATGATGACAGATACCGGTGGTTTTATTTACAACTCCTCTAGGAGCGAAATTTACGAGGCCATCGGAGTATTGCTTTCCAAAGGCATTGACAAGGATAAAATATATCGAAATGTGTTCTACACGTGTACAACAGACCGTTTTCGCTTGATGGGCTATTTATTGTATGTCAAGATGAAAACATTTCCTGAATATCGGGCTTCGTTGATGACACTCACTAAGGACGAACGTAAATTATTTTCGTGTAAGAACGGAGATACTGAAGGCTTTGTGAACATTCCTCTGCAGATAAACGGAATGAGGTTATCTGTGTTTATGCGTGAGGACACAGAAAAGAAAAATGTGATTCGTGTTTCTTTGCGCAGTGTGGACGATTTTCCATGCAATGCTATGGCGACCGATTTCTTCAACGGAGGCGGTCATTTGAATGCTGCGGGAGGTGAAGTGATAGGCACGATGGATCAAGCCGAGGCTATCTTCAAAGAAGCACTAAAAAAATATGCACCTTTGTTGAGAGGAGTAAACGTGAGTTAGTATCTGCTTGCGAGAGTAGGAATCTTTCAAAAAAAACATTATTTTTGCAGCGTTAAAAACACAGCCGTATGAAACACACCCTATATACTTGTTTGTTTACAGTCCTTGCTGGATTGTTCGTGATGTCGTGTAGTGACGACGAAACTTATGCCGAGCAAAAGGAAAGAGAACGTGATCTTATTTCAGCTTTTCTTGCAAGAGATGTTAAAATAATGAGCAGCGATGGCGAATTGGTGGCTGATGTGGGCCGTATTAATGTTATCTCTGAAAATCAATTTTATGCACAAGGTTCACAAACGTATACCGAACAAAATCAGTATGTGTTGTTCGGCGGAACCGGTGTATATATGCAGATTGTACGTGAGGGTGCGGGCAAGAAGTTGGAAAGTGGCGAGACCAAGCAGGTGATTTGCCGATATGTGGAGTTTAATATTATGTACGACTCTATTCAAAGTCGTAGCGATGTGATGTTTTGGGACACCAGACCCGACATTATGGATGTGACCAATACGTACGGAACGTTTACAGCATCATTCAACACAAAGATTAACAAAGGTGGTGCAATGTATTCTTATTACGGAAGTACTTCGGTTCCGTCCGGATGGTTGGTGCCCTTCTCCTATATAAAAATAGGTAGACAAGTGAAGGAAGAAGAGGGTATAGCCAAGGTGCGTTTGATTGTGCCACACACACAAGGTCAGGCGGACGCAAGTTCAAGGGTATATCCTTGCTTCTACGAACTGACCTATCAAGAAATGAAGTAGTGGATAGAGGGTGAGTCAGTCTACCCACATGAGGTCACTCATGATTCCATCCGATAAAAAAATACCTTTTCGAGTAAGTTTTAATACACCTTTCGGCTTTTGGTCGGAAGGTGTTGTTTTTTCTAATAGTCCTTGTTGCAGATATGGCTCGGCCATGCGTAGGCAATAGGTTGCGAGATCTGCACCAAAATCCTGTTCCAACACGCAGATGTCCAAACCTTTTGCTGTACGTATAGATGTAACGACACGGTCATTGTAACGCGTCGGGATGCTCATGTGCTCCGACTCAAACAATGGTTGAGCTGGAGTGATGCCGTGATGAAGTTCGTTGATGGTTTTGATGTACGTGTCTAGGTCTGCAATATTCCATTGTCTGCACTCCCCGTTGTATGAGTGGGCTGATGGACCACATCCCAAGTACGGCACTTCGTCCCAATACGAGGAGTTGTGCTTGGATTCAAAGTTTGGTTTAGCGAAGTTGGATATTTCATAGTGAACAAATCCGGCTTTTTCTACGTGATCGATTAGCGAGTTGAACATGTCGAGGCTGGTTTGTTCCGGTGTTTCTTGCACCACACCCTCATCTCTCAGCGTCCACAACTTGGTGTTTTCTTCGTAAATCAATGCATAAGCCGATAGGTGTGGTACGTCTAGTTTCAACGCTTTTTGTATGTTTTTCTCCCATCCGGCCAGTGTCTGTCCCGGAAGACCATATATAAGATCAATGCTGATGTTTGTTAGCCCGAAGCTTTTCAGCACTTCTACGGCTTTGATAGCCGCATCTGACGTGTGTCTACGTTGTAGAAACCTCAGTTCTTCGTCGTCAAAACTCTGTACACCCATGCTCACACGATTGACGGGCGTGTGTAGACGTATGTCCTTCACTTTGCTCACCGAAACATCGTCGGGGTTCATCTCTAATGTAATTTCTGCAGAGGGAGAAATGCGGAAATGGCGTTTTATTTCTTCAAAAATAAAGGTCAGATCTTCAATAGGTAGTAGCGAGGGCGTTCCTCCACCTATATATATAGTGCTTAAAGTGTTCGTCTTCAGAAAATCTTTCCTCAAGGCAATTTCACGACACAATGCTTTTGTATATTCGGCATGACGGTCTATGCAAGTGGTGGAGTAGAAATCGCAGTATATGCAACGTCTTTTACAGAAAGGTATATGTAGATATAAGCCCGCCATATAGAGTACCTTATTAAGTTGAGGCAAAGGTATAATAAAATGTTGAAGAGCGAAAGTATGTTGCAAAACATAAGATAACAATTCGAGTATTTCTTGGTGTTCTTCATGTTTTTTTCTAATTTGCGTGCCGATTTTACGAACAACCTTAAATGTTGATAAAATGAAAATATATCAAACACACGAAATCAAGAACATTGCCTTGTTGGGCAATGATGGATCAGGAAAGACTACACTTACCGAAGCCTTGCTCTACGAGAGCGGAGTAATTAAACGTAGAGGACGCATCACTGCACACAATACCGTGAGTGATTACTTCCCCGTAGAGCAGGAATATGGATATTCGGTGTTCTCAACCGTATTCCACGTAGAATGGAATAATAAAAAACTAAATATTATTGACTGCCCGGGTTCTGACGACTTTGTGGGCAGCGCGTTGACCGCTTTGAATGTAACCGACACAGCCATTTTGTTGCTGAACGGACAATATGGTCCTGAGGTTGGTACACAAAACCACTTTAGATATACAGAAAAGTTAGGCAAGCCTGTAATCTTCTTGGTAAACCAATTGGACGACGAACATTGCGACTACGATATGATATTGGAACAACTGACTTCTATCTATGGTTCGAAGGTAATTCCTGTTCAATATCCTATCCAAACCGGTCCGAACTTTAATTCTCTTATCGACGTGTTGCTCATGAAGAAATACTCATGGGGGCCAGAAGGTGGCGAGCCTACCATTGAGGATGTTCCGGAGGACCAAATGGAAAAGGCCATGATGATGCACAAAGCCTTGGTTGAGGCCGCTGCAGAGAACGACGAAACATTGATGGAGAAGTTCTTTGAAAGCGAAACACTAACCGAGGATGAAATGCGCGAGGGTATCCGTAAGGGGTTGGCTGCTCGTGGTATGTTCCCTGTATTCTGCGTATGTGCAGGTAAGGATATGGGTGTGCGTCGCTTGATGGAGTTCTTGGGTAATGTCGTGCCGTTCGTGAACGAAATGCCTAAGGTACATAATACACGTGGTGCAGAAGTGGTGCCCGATTCAAATGGTCCTACATCACTTTATTTCTTCAAAACGGCCGTAGAACCCCACATCGGTGAGGTGCAATACTTTAAGGTGATGAGTGGTAAGGTGCACGAAGGTGATGATTTTACAAATGCTGATAGAGGTTCAAAGGAACGCATTGCCCAATTGTTTGTTTGTGCAGGTGCAAACCGCATTAAGGTGGAAGAATTAGTGGCAGGTGATATCGGTTGTACCGTGAAACTAAAAGATGTGAAGACCGGGAATACCCTGAATGACAAGACTGCCGAGAATCGCTTTAATTTCATAAAGTATCCTAATCCTAAGTACTCTCGCGCAGTGAGAGCAGTGAACGAGGCGGAAACAGAAAAGATGATGAATGCCTTGAACCGTATGCGCGAAGAAGATCCAACATGGGTTATAGAGCAGAGTAAGGAATTGAAGCAGATTTTGATTCACGGACAAGGTGAATTCCACTTGCGTACCTTGAAATGGCGCATGGAGAACAATGAGAAGATTAACATCGCATTCGATGAGCCTAAAATTCCCTATCGCGAAACTATTACAAAGGCAGCTCGTGCCGACTATCGTCATAAGAAGCAATCCGGTGGTGCCGGTCAATTTGGCGAGGTGCATTTAATCGTAGAACCTTATTACGAAGGTATGCCCGACCCGGAAGTATATAAATTCAATGGTCAGGAATATCGCATCAACGTGAAGGGTAAGGAAGAAGTGCAATTGGAATGGGGTGGCAAGTTGGTATTCATTAACTCTGTTGTAGGTGGTGCTATTGACGCACGCTTTATGCCTGCTATTCTAAAGGGTGTAATGCAACGTATGGAACAAGGCCCGTTGACAGGAAGCTATGCACGTGATGTTCGCGTGATTGTGTATGACGGAAAGATGCACCCGGTAGACTCTAATGAACTTTCCTTCATGTTGGCCGGACGTAGTGCATTTAGTGCAGCCTTTAAGGAGGCCGGTCCGAAGATTCTCGAACCTATTTACGATGTAGAAGTATTCGTGCCGGGTGATAAGATGGGCGATGTTATGGGCGATTTGCAAGGACGTCGTGCCATGATTATGGGTATGACCAGCGAGAGCGGATATGAGAAACTCGTGGCTAAGGCTCCATTGAAGGAAATGTCCAACTACTGCACTGCGTTGAGTTCACTCACCGGTGGTCGTGCTTCGTTCATCACCAAGTTTGCTAGCTACGAACTTGTTCCAGGCGATGTACAAGACAAATTGATAAAGGACTTTGAAGCTAAGCAAGGCAAGGAAGAGTGATAATTCTTAATGCCTGATATGTAAAGAGCCGTCTTCTCAGATGAAGGCGGCTCTTTTTTTGTTTTACATCATAAAGTTTCTATACCTATTATTATATATAAAAAGCACATCGGAGTCTGATTTATTAAACGAATGTAATTATTATCAACTTCCTTGTTGGTTTTTGTTAATGATGTTAAAATTCAAAGATTTTTTTTTCCGAATAAGTGTGGTGTAATTGTCGGACTCTTAAATTTGCCTCCATGAAACGATCAACGATTTGGATTATAAGTATCATCATGGGAGCATCGTTCTTAGGACTCCTTTACCTTCAAATGAACTATTTGGAGAAGATGGTAACGATGCGCAAGGAACAGTTTGATGATTCTGTGTTGCGTAGTCTAGATCAAGCTTCACGTGACCTAGAGCGCAACGAGACGTTTCGTTATCTGGAGAAGATAGCGAACAAATCCGGTTTGTATCCCGATACGCTTGATATGGGAGCGTTGTCTGTGTTGAATGCTCCGGATTTCAAGGCAAAAGCACATTTCCCATTGAGCGGTAAGCGTCAAGATGCAATTCCATCGTTCCGATTGAAGACATTGACTAAGCATCCGTCGCAGATGCCCAAGGCGTTGAATCTAAATCGTAAGAATATCATTTCCGAGGCCACTATTTCTTTTCAAGAGTATGTGAAACATGCTTATGTGTATCAAAAAGGCGTATTAGACGAAGTGATTTATAGTATTTTGTATTCAGCCGGAAACAAGCCTTTTAAGGATAGAATCAATTTTAAGCTACTTGATCTGAATTTACGTTCGGCATTGGAGAGCAATGGGGTGAATATGCCATTCCATTTTGTGGTGACAACATCTGATGGCCGCGAGCTTTATCGCTGTGCGGATTATGTTAAAAAGGGTGACGAGTATTCCTATTCACAAACGCTATTCCGCAATGATCCACCGGATAATATGGGTGTGGTACGTATCCATTTCCCAGATATGGGAGGGTATCTTCTGGGGTCTGCTAAGATAATGTTGCCTGCTATTGCCTTTACTATTATATTGTTTGTGACGTTTATTTTTACGGTATACATCATTTTCCGTCAGAAGAAGATTACCGAAATGAAGAACGACTTTATCAATAATCTTACTCACGAGTTTAAAACACCCATTTCGTCTATTTCGTTGGCGGCGCAGATGTTGGCAGACGACTCGATAAAGAAGAGCGAGAGTATGTATACCAATCTGTCAAGGGTTATCTACGACGAGACCAAACGGTTGCGTTTTCAGGTGGAGAAGGTGCTACAGATGTCTTTGTATGATAGAGGCAATATTGCTTTCAAGAAGAAGCAGGTGCATGCCAACAATTTGATAGAGGGTGTGATCAAGACATTCTCGCTCAAGGTGGAGCAGAACGGAGGAGAGATAACTTCCTATTTGAATGCCGATTCTGATTTGATTTATGTGGATGGAATGCATTTTACAAATGTTATCTTTAATTTGATGGATAACGCCGTTAAGTACAAACGTGATGACGTAGATTTGCACCTAACGGTGAGCACGTGGAATGTAGGCGACAAGCTGATGATTAGTGTGGAGGACAATGGAGTGGGTATACAAAAGGATGACTTAAAACGCGTGTTTGACAAGTTCTATCGGGTAAATACTGGTAACAAGCACGACGTTAAGGGCTTCGGATTAGGATTGGCCTACGTAAAGAAAATGGTAGAATTGCACAAAGGAAATATAAAAGCCGAAAGTGAATTCGGTAATGGAACGAGATTTATAATAACATTAACAACACTTTAATTCTAAAAGATTATGGATGACAAATTGCGTATACTTCTGTGTGAAGACGATGAGAGTCTAGGCATGTTGCTTAGAGAGTATCTACAGGCAAAAGGCTATGATGCCGAACTTCAACCTGACGGTGATGCAGGCTACAAAGCTTTTATAAAAAACAAGTATGACATGTGTGTACTTGACGTAATGATGCCTAAGAAGGATGGCTTTGCATTGGCTCAAGAAATTCGTCAAGTAAATCAAAATATCCCCATTATTTTCTTGACAGCTAAGAATCTGAAAGAGGATATATTTGACGGATTCAAAATCGGTGCCGATGATTATATCACTAAGCCTTTCTCAATGGAGGAGCTGGTGTTCCGTATGGAGGCTATCTTACGTCGCGTAAGAGGTAACAAGGCGAAGGAGACTAGTGTGTACAAACTTGGACGTTTTACGTTCGACACCCAACGTCAGATTTTGGCCATTGGTGACAAGCAAACGAAGTTGACCACTAAGGAAAGTGAATTGTTATCGCTCTTGTGTGCTCATGCCAACGATGTGTTGCAACGTGAATTGGCTTTGAAGACAATATGGATTGACGACAATTATTTCAACGCACGAAGCATGGATGTGTATATCACCAAGCTCCGCAAGCATTTGAAAGACGATCCGGCAATTGAGATTAATAACGTGCACGGAAAGGGGTATCGCCTGATTGTTCCTCGCGAGGAAGAATAGGAGTAGGCTGAATATAAAATAAGTCCCGAACTGTTGAGGTTCGGGACTTATTTTTATTTTTTTATGTAGTAGGATGTTTAGTCTTGAATGCGCTTGTTCATGATGATGTGCGTAATCAGACCGGCAATCTGTAGGCCTAATGCACCACCGGTAAACCAATTGTAATCAACTAAATCGGTAGCCTCGCTGATGAACAAGAGTATTACACCCAACAGAATCAAGATGATTCCTAAATTCTTTAATAAGGTATTCATGTCAGTTATATTTATATGTTATTCTTCTAAATTAGCACAAATTAAAGCATAATTCTTCAAATGAGGAAACTTTTTTCTTAAAAAGTGACCTACAAAAGTTCTAGGTTTAGTCTTTTGAGTTAGCAAAAACTTTCTTTAGCACCTCTTGGCTTATGCGCAGTTCTTCTGCACTGAGTCCTTTAAGGGCTTCTTTTAGTGTTTTATGTGCTACGTAGCGCGATTTGCTTTCCAAATCTCGGCCGGTACGCGTTAGGTGAATTTGATTGATGCGGCGGTCGGTCTTGCTTGAAATTCTCACCACTAGATTCTGGCGTTCCATGTTGTCGATGAGGCGTGTCATGCTCGGTTTGTCCTTGAAGGTGGCATTGCACAACTCCTGTTGTGTCACCCCGTCTTTTTGCCACAAATAAATCAACACCGTCCATTGTTCCGGTGTGATGTCCATATTGTTTAGACGGAAGTTACGATAAAATTTACGGTTCAATGCCGCTGATACTTTACCATTAAGAATGGCAAAAATCATCTGTATGTCAAATGTTACTTGTTCCACGTTTTAATACTATTGCTTAAACAACCGTGCAAAGATACAACCTTTTCTGATAAAATGGTTTCAATAATCATGTTTTTTGCCTTTTTTCACGTTGTTTCACCTACATGCTCGTATATAGGGGCATTACATGCTCGTGTATAGAGGTGTTACATGAGCATGTAAATGGTGTGTACACGTACGTGTGGATACCCCTTACCCGAGCGTGTCTTTTGACTGTGTTTAAGCGTGTATATGAGGTGGTTTTGCTAAAAAATAGGGGAAATGCTTTTGTGTTCTAGGAAAAATCACTACCTTTGCACCGCATTTTAGCAAAAGTATTAATTAATTTTTTATTTAACGTATTATGAACCAATACGAAACCGTTTTCATTTTAACTCCCGTTTTGTCTGATGATCAGATGAAGGAAGCGGTCAACAAGTTCAGAGGAATTCTCACCGACAACGGTGCTGAGATTCTTAACGAAGAGAACTGGGGCCTGAAAAAGTTGGCGTACGCCATTGAAAAAAAGTCTACCGGATTCTATGTAATGGTAGAGTTCAAGGCAGCGCCTGAGGTAATTAAGACTCTTGAGATTAATTATCGTCGTGATGAGAGAGTTCTTCGCTATCTTACTGTAAAGATGGAGAAGTACGCAGCAGAATATGCTGAGAAGAGAAGAAGTAACAAATCTAAAAAGGAGGACTAATTCACTATGGCACAGCAATCAGAAATCCGTTATTTGACTCCGCCGACCGTTGACGTCAAGAAGAAGAAATACTGCCGTTTCAAGAAGAGTGGTATTAAGTATATCGACTACAAGGATCCTGAATTCTTGAAGAAGTTTTTGAATGAGCAAGGTAAGATTTTACCTCGTCGTATCACCGGTACTTCTTTGAAGTTCCAACGTCGCATCGCTCAAGCTGTTAAGAGAGCACGTCACTTGGCTCTTCTTCCATTTGTAACTGACATGATGAAATAATAAGGAGGAAAGGATATGGAAATTATTTTGAAAGAAGACGTTATGGGCTTGGGTTACAAGAATGATATTGTAACTGTTAAAGCAGGTTACGGTCGTAACTATCTTATTCCTACCGGTAAGGCTGTCATCGCTTCTCCTTCTGCAA
>JAFOXE010000254.1 GCA_017425765.1 Paraprevotella sp.
AGAACATCATACAGATTGCACCCCTTGCCTTTATGCGTGGACGAACACTGAACGATGCAGTGGTGCTGCTGGACGAAGCCCAAAACACGACATCGGCCCAAATAAAAATGTTTTTGACCCGCATGGGTACAAATACCAAAATGATTGTTACGGGCGACATGACACAAATAGACCTTCCACCGTCGCAACGCTCCGGATTGATTGACGCCCTACACATTTTGAAAGATGTAAAAGGTATTTCCTTTATTGAAATGAACAAAAAAGATATTGTGCGCCACAAATTGGTTACGCGCATAGTAGAGGCCTACGAAAAGCACGACAAAAGCTCTGCTACCCCACGCAAAAAGAAGAAAAGCGAACCAGCACAAGAAAGCGGCACGGTGTATGCCGATGTGCAAGGATGGGGAGACAACTAAAAAAGACAAGGCCCCAAGGCTGCAAAAAAACGAGAATCGCAAAAAAAACAAATCAAGATTACATATAACAAAGAAAGAGTATGAAAGCATTAACCAAAACTGACTTTAACTTTCCGGGACAGACAGCTGTGTACCACGGTAAAGTACGTGACGTGTATACCATTGACAACGACCTTATGGTGATGATAGCCTCGGACCGCATTTCGGCTTTCGACGTCATCCTACCAAAGGGAATTCCATTCAAAGGACAGATGTTGAACCAAATTGCAGCCAAGTTTTTGGATGCCACAGCTGACATCGTGCCTAACTGGAAGCTGGCTACACCTGATCCAATGGTAACTGTTGGTTTGAAATGCGAGGGCTTTCGCGTGGAAATGATTATCCGTGGCTACTTGACCGGATCGGCATGGCGTGAGTACAAGAATGGTTGCCGTGAACTGTGTGGTGTGAAGTTGCCCGAAGGTATGCGTGAAAATGAGAAATTCCCCACCCCAATCATCACCCCTACCACCAAAGCCGATGAGGGCCACGATGAAAACATCTCGAAAGAAGAAATCATAGCTCAAGGTATCGTGAGCAAAGAAGACTACGACTTGTTGGAGAAATATACTTATGCCTTGTTCCAACGCGGTTCGGAAATGGCAGCCAGCAAGGGTTTGATTTTGGTAGACACCAAATATGAATTCGGTAAGAAGGACGGTAAGATCTACCTAATCGACGAAATTCATACTCCCGACTCAAGCCGCTACTTCTATGCAGAGGGCTACGAGGAGAAGTTTGAAAAGGGCGAGGCTCAAAAGCAACTTTCAAAGGAGTTTGTACGTCAATGGCTGATTGATCACAACTTTATGGGCCAAGAGGGTCAAGAAGTTCCTGAAATGACCGACGAATATGTAAACAGCGTATCGGAACGCTATATGGAACTATATGAAGGTATTGTAGGTGAGCCTTTCCAGAAAGCAGACGAAAGCGACGACTTAGCAGCCCGTATTGAAAAGAATGTATTGGCATACCTTGCAAACAAATAATGCATAAGCAAGAACTAATAAAGCCCTATAAAGGAAATAGTTGTAAGCGCGAGCAAGTGGAGTTGATGTTTAACCGCATTGCTCGCACTTACGATGCTTTGAACCACACCTTAGCATGGGGTATAGACAAGCGTTGGCGCAAGCAGGCCATCGACAGTTTGAAACCCTATGCCCCCAAACATATTTTAGACATAGCCACCGGAACGGGCGATTTTGCCCTATTGGCTGCCAAAAGATTGAAGCCCGAAAGCATTGTGGGAGCCGACATATCAGAAGGAATGATGAATGTGGGGCGTGAGAAAGTGCATCGTGAAGGATTAGATAATGTAATACGTTTTGTGAATGAAGACTGCACCCAAATGAGTTTTGCCGACAATAGTTTTGATGCAGTGACCTCGGCCTATGGCGTTCGTAATTTTGAGCATCTTGACGACGCACTGCGCGAGATGCATCGCGTGCTAAAACCTAGTGGAAGACTTGCTATTGTAGAACTTTGCACCCCTAACCGCTTTCCTATGAAACAGTTGTTTGCACTTTATGCACGAGTGGTTATGCCCCTTATCGGACGGATTGTTTCGAGGGACAATAGTGCTTACACCTACTTACCAATGTCGATGGAAGCCTTTCCGCAAGGAGAGGTAATGAAGGGCATATTAGAGAAAGCCGGATTTAAGGATGTGAAATTCAGACGTTTTACCTTTGGCATCAGCACCTTATACCAAGCCACTAAATAAACACCTTATTATATATATGGAACTCTACGGACTTATCGGATATCCACTTGGGCACTCTTTTTCACAAGGATATTTTACGCAAAAGTTCCTAACAGAACAAATTGAAGCCGAGTATCGCAATTTTGAGATACCCTCAATAGACCTTTTCCCGAAGATTATAAAAGAACATGAATCGTTGCGAGGACTTAACGTAACCATTCCATATAAAGAAAAAATCATACCCTTCCTCGACGAACTAAGCGACGAAGCGCAAGCTATTGGCGCCGTGAATGTGGTACGCATTACACGAGAAAAAGGCAAAACACATCTTAAGGGATTCAATTCCGACCTTATCGGTTTTATGAAGTCGATACGTCCAAACCTAGGAGCACACCACCAAAAAGCTCTTATTCTGGGGACAGGAGGCGCATCGAAAGCGGTGTGCTATGGACTCAAGAAATTAGGCCTTGAAGTCGCTTTTGTAAGCCGGCAAGAGCACTCCGGCATGCTGACCTATGAACAAATTACACCCAAAATGCTACAAGAGTATCAAGTTATTGTAAATTGTAGCCCTTGTGGAATGTATCCACACGTAAACGAAGCCCCCTTACTCCCCTACTCGGCATTAATGGACCAACATTTGCTCTACGATTTGGTATATAATCCTGAAGAAACTTTATTCTTACGACGAGGATTACAAGCCGGAGCCACGACCCAAAATGGTTTACAGATGCTTCATCTTCAGGCTGAAACAAGTTGGGATTTTTGGCACACTAACGACTAATAAATATGAAGCATAGATTATTCATACAACGCTCCATCCTATTTTTG
>JAFOXE010000255.1 GCA_017425765.1 Paraprevotella sp.
ATGCTTTGACGACGAACGCTTTGTGACGTACCAAAAACAGCAGCTGGACGCGCTGGAGCTGGCCTACTGCCTGACGGTGCACAAGAGCCAGGGCAGCGAGTTTCCGGTAGTGGTGATGCCCGTGGTCGGCGGGCCGCCGATGTTGCTGACGAGAAATCTCTTTTATACGGCGATCACGCGTGCGCAGCAGATGGTGATTCTGGTCGGAAACGGTGAGGTGGCACATATGATGACGGACAACAACAGACAGACCAAGAATAAAAGCATTGGGCACTGCCGACTTCTTGCAGTCAACTTCCTTCCACTGTCCATTGCTTGTAAAATCCACTTCTGTTCCGTTCACAAGTACCACCTCGTATATAGTACCTTTTAATAGTTCGCGGTCTATTTTAATGTAGGATATTTCTTGTCCAGGAAAGTTAGAACTTATTGACTTCTGAGCTTCTACCGGAAGTTTGCTCACATTGCGAGTAACCTTGTCACCTGCGTTTACTGATACGAATGCCCAAAGGGCTAAAGCGATAAAACCTAAAAACTTTTTCATAATTTTGTCCTCCTTGTTTAATTTTGATGATACAAAGGAAATGTTCAAATCTGGAAAGAATTTGGATTATTTGCTCATCTGTAACTAATTTACATTATTTAACACAAATACATGCATGCCCATTTGATAAGAATAAGTTAGGCTTATACCATATAACTCGGCCACCGATTTTACTATAGAAAGTCCCAAACCATTTGATTCTTTATTCTTGGAGTTCTTATGATAGAATCGTGTAAAAATTCTATCCTCATCTAAAGGTTCCTCTCCGCTGTTACTGATACGAACCTCATCCGGTCGAATTGTAAGTTGTATGGTTCCCCCTTGTGGAGTATAGACAAATGCATTTTTTATTAAATTGTCAAATAGAACGCGGGCCAACGACTCGTCCATATTGATGATGCAGATACCGGCTTCATCCCACACCACGCTTACACTTTTTTCATCATAGATGTCTTGCATCATTTGAACTGAATTGTGCAGCATACGATTCAGTTCTATAGGTGCAGACTCCGTAAACTGACCATTATTTATGCGTGAAAGTAGCAACAACGATTTGTTAAGATGCACCACTCGATTCAATTGACCGAACAGCTGGTCGATGTATTGAAGTTGTTCTTCATTCAACTCCTCGCTGTCAGCTAATAGTTCCAGTTTACCGCGTATCACGGCCAAAGGCGTCTGTAACTCATGAGCGGCATTTTCTATAAATTCCTTTTGCTCGACGTAAGCCTTCTCGCTACGTTTAGTCATGGATAGCGCTGCCTCGTTCAAACGATTAAATTCATGAATCTGTGTGTCGTTTTCCAATTCAGGAACAGGTTTTCCGGGCAACACATTATCGAGCCAATGCAGCAATCGGTTCAACGGACGAAATACACGATTCAGAACCAACCTTGTGCCCAATGCAACACATAACCAGACTACGACAAAGAGAATCGCCAAACAAATAAGTATGGCCTCCACCATATCGTCACGCTCTAAGGTAGACTGCATTATCTTCATCTCATAGAAGTTGCCGTCCGGCGCTTTGAACGACGAACTCATAACACGCACCGGCTCGTATTCGTTCTCTATTTCAATATATCTCAACGAATCATAAAAACGGTCTTCATAATTCATCCCCTCAAGGTACGTAAGCGGTCGAATAGTATAGCTGTGCAGTGCGCACGCGTTGTGCGTAATTTGTTCCGGATGTTGCAATGTCATTTTCACGAGTTGTGCACGCGTATTGGCCAACGCATCATCGGTTTCGTCCATTACTTCGTTTATAATGGTAAAGTAGAACAAAGCACCCCACGCAAGCATAAGCACAAACGCCACGGCTGAGATGCCTCGATGCGTATAATGTACGAGTTTCATAATTTACTATCCTCTGCGATTTCGTTATAAATGAGTTTATATCCGAATCCATACACTGCTTTCAATTCGGCCTGGGCTTGGGCATCCTTCAATTTCTTCCTCAAGTTTTTCATTTGCGAATAGATGAAATCAAGACTGTCGGCTTGATCTATATGGTCGCCCCACACCGACTCTGCCAAAGCCGTTTTATTTATCAAACGATTTGGGTTGCTTACCAAATAGTACAACAAATCGTATTCCTTGCGATTCAGTTTTAAGTCTGCATCATTCACAACCACGCGACGCTCATTGGGATGCAAGGATAGATTTCCTAGATCTATGCTTGTGTGTCCTCCCACTTGTTTTCGACGCACTACGGATTTTACACGGGCTATCAGCTCGGCCAAGTGAAAGGGTTTAGCCAAATAATCATCGGCTCCTAACTCCAAGCCTCTCACCTTATCCTCAATAGAATCTTTTGCCGAAATAATAATGACACTCTCAGCTTTTTTATGGCGCTTCAACGAAGCCAACACCGAAAGGCCATCGCCATCGGGCAACATGATGTCGAGCAGTACACAATCGTAATCGTAATCGTTGATTTTGCTCAACGCTGCACGATAGGTGGACGCACATTCCACTCGGATTTCACTTCGAGCCAAAGCCTCCTTTATGGTGTGCTGTAACGCGTCATCGTCTTCAATCAACAAAATTTTCATATTCGTGCTTCATTTATAAATATGTAGGTAAATTCCTGTGTCAAATATAAAAAGAAAGAACTAAAATAACCAACGGCAACAACTTATTTTATAAACTTTATACTTTTAGAAACTCAACACCTTTTTTCATGCTCGCCATCTAACCTCAAAACACACGTACGTCTTGATGCATCAAGGCGTACAACTTAATTAAAGAAGACGAGCGTGTAGTGACCATCCACACCACGGTGTCTTTTTCAGATTCCCGTCGTGTGCGTCAACGACAAAGGACATGTAACGTATTAACATTTTTTCATCCGCATGAAACAAAAAATAGCATCTAAAAAAATATCCTTTTCAAAAAGGTTTTCTATATTTGGAGGGTCGTCTAAAAGGTTTGTGTCATGACACATATTCTATTACCACAGGAAACACCTCGCAGGCTGGTATTCTACCTAGCCATGGAAGAATATGTGGCACAACACATCAAAGCATCCGATTGTTTTTTTATCTGGCAAGTGTCGCCCACCGTCATCTTCGGGCGCAACCAAACACTTGAGGCAGAAGTGAACGTAGACTTCTGCAAAGCAGAGGGAATAGCTCTGTATCGCCGAAAAAGCGGTGGAGGATGTGTATACTCCGACGAGGGCAATTTGATGCTTTCCTATATATGCGAAGGACAACCCGTAGGCTTCGTGTTTGACCGTTATTTGCGTCGTATGGCACACGTATTGCAACGAGCAGGAATCGATGTGCAGGTGTCGGGGCGTAACGATCTTATAATCGGCCAACGCAAAGTGTCGGGAAACGCATTCTATCAGCTACCACACCGCAACATTGTACATGGAACGTTACTTCACCACAGCGACTTCGAGCGGATGCAAAAGGCCATCACCCCATCCATACAAAAACTACAAAGCAAAGGTGTACCCTCGGTGCGTAGCCGAGTGACCAATCTGTGCGAACACACCGACATGCCCCTCGATGCATTGAAACAACATATTGTAAACGAACTCTGCACCCACTCTCTTACACTCACCGAGGAGGATGTAAAAGCCATTGAGGACATAGAGCAAACGTATCTGCAAGAAGACTTCATTAAAGGACGACGCCCACACTATACCCTTACCCGTCAGGCGCGTGTGCAGCATGTTGGCAGCGTATGCACAGACATTGAACTTAAGGGAGAACGCATACGAAGCATCTGTCTTACTGGTGACTTCTTCGATCTGCAAGACTTACACACCGAACTTAACAGATTATTGTACAAATGTGCTTATAATAAAGAGGAGATAATACAGGCTACAAGCCATTTTCACATGGAAAACTATGTGCGCAACCTCACAACCCAAGACTGGATTAACACCTTATTTGATTAACCTTATTAACACCCCACGAACATGGAAAACATTAAACAAACATGCCTTTACGACCAACACGTGGCAATGAACGCACAAATGAGTCCCTTCGGCGGATTCATGATGCCCATACAATATAGCTCCATCATAGCCGAGCACGAAGCCGTAAGAAACAACGTTGGTATGTTCGATGTATCGCACATGGGCGAAGTGTTTATCTGTGGCCCCGATGCCACTCGTTTCGTCAACCATATCTTTACCAACCAAGTAGCGGGAATGCCGGCAGGCAAGATTCTCTATGGCATGATGCTTTATCCCAACGGTGGTGTGGTGGACGACTTATTGGTGTATAAAATGCAAGCACCCGATTTATATTTGTTGGTAGTGAATGCATCTAATATAGAAAAAGATGTGGAATGGATTCGGGAGCAAAGCACCGGATACGATGTGGAAATTCGTAACGAGTCGGACACATGGGGCGAAATAGCCCTTCAAGGCCCGCAATCGGAACGCATTATGACCGAAGTGCTAAACATGCCTGTAGCCGAACTCGCGTTCTACACATTTAGTGAACTTACCTACAAAGGAGAATCTATCATCGTGAGCCGCACCGGTTACACTGGTGAGGACGGCTTTGAAATCTATGCCTCCACTACTCTAACACAAAGTCTATGGGATAAATTATATAAAGAGGCACAAGTAACTCCTTGTGGATTGGGATGTCGCGATACACTACGCTTTGAAGTGGGTCTGCCACTATACGGGCACGAACTCAGTTCCGACATAACCCCGATTGAAGCCGGCTTGGGAATCTTCGTCAAAACGGACAAGGAGGAATTCATTGGTAAAGAGGCTATCGCAACACAAAAAGAGAACGGTGTGCAAAAGAAACTTGTAGGTATAGAATTGCAAGACAAGGCCATACCGAGAGCCGGATACGATGTAGAAATAGACGGTATAGTCATCGGACAAGTAACCACTGGTTACCACACCATTTCTACCGACAAGAGTGTGTGCATGGCACTCATTGCATCGCAATATGCCACAATTGGAACCGAGGTGGACATTCGCATACGCAAAAAGACATTCAAAGGAAACGTCTGTCGCAAACGTTTCTACGAGAAGAACTATAAGAAATAACCTATATACATTAACCTATTAAAATCTGAAATCATGAACGAAGTAATTAAAGGTCTGTACTACAGCGAATCACACGAATGGATAAAAATTGAAGGAAACATCGGTATCATCGGAATTACGGATCATGCACAACATGCCCTGGGCAATATTGTGTATGTGGATATGCCAGAAACCGACGACGAGGTGACCAAAGACGAGGACTTTGGTGCTGTGGAAAGCGTGAAAGCAGCAAGCGATTTGATATCACCCGTATCCGGTGTTGTAACCGAGGTGAACGAAGCCTTGCAAGACAACCCCGGTCTTATCAACGAAAACGCTTACGAGAATTGGATTATAAAGGTAGAGCTCAGTAATCCCGAAGAACTTGAAAGTTTGCTCGATGCCGACGCCTACCAAGCCTTGTGCAACCCCTAATCTTTGAACCTTATGAGTTTTGCTTTTTTTCCACACACTGACGAAGATATTCGCCTCATGTTGGAAAGAATCGGTGCAAATTCTCTAGATGATTTATACGCCGACCTTCCCAACCAAGTAATTTATACACAAGAATACGATTTACCCTCGGCTCACTCGGAAGAGGAAATACGTGCACGCTTTGCACAATTGGAAAGTAAAAATACGCCATTGACGGTATTTGCCGGATGCGGTGCATACGATCATTATGCACCTTCGGTGATTCCCTATCTGTTGCAACGCTCGGAATTTATCACTGCCTACACACCGTATCAGGCAGAAATTGCTCAAGGCACTTTGCGCTACATCTTTGAATTCCAAAGCATGATAGCCTCAATCACCGGCATGGACTGCGCCAACGCATCTATGTACGATGGTGCAACCGCTGCTGCCGAAGCTGTGATGATGGCTTTAGCTTGTACACGTAAAAAAACAAGAGTATTGGTCGCTGAAACTATACCCGATGCCGTGCGTAAGGTGATCGAAACGTATGCAAAATACAAAGGCATACAAATAGGTTTTGTGTCCCACGTAGAGGGTAATACAGATATTGCTCATCTGCAACAAGAGTTGTCATCTGGTGATGTGGCAGCCTTGTTGGTTCCTTGCCTCAACAAATATGGTATCATCGAAGACTTGACCGGATTTGCCGAAGTGCTACACGAAAAAAAAGCATTGCTCATGAACTATGCCGACCCATCGGCACTGGCCGTAATCAAAACACCGGGAGAATGGGGAGCCGACATCACTTGCGGTGATGCTCAAACACTAGGAATGCCACTGAATTTTGGCGGTCCTTACGTGGGATTCCTTGCATGCCGTAAAGAATGGGTACGCAAGCTACCCGGCCGTATTGTGGGAGCCACTCACGATGTGGATGGCAAACGTGCCTTCGTACTTACCTTACAAGCACGTGAACAACACATCCGACGCGAAAAGGCTAACAGCAACATTTGCTCCAACCAATCACTCATGGCACTCTATGTGACCATTTACATGGCGCTCATGGGACCTGAAGGTTTGAAACAAGTAAACGATATGTGCTATGGTGCAGCTCATGAACTATACGACCGCTTGCTACAAACCGGGCGATTCACACCAGTGTTCCATAAACCATTCCTAAAAGAATTTGTACTGCAAACCGATTTGAACATCGCGACACTGCAGGACGAACTTCTAAAAGTAGGCATCTTTGGAGCGCTGAAAACGGAAGAAGGTTATGTATCGTTCTGTGCCACCGAACGCCGAACACCTGAGGAGATAGACAAACTAATTCAAGTGATTCAAAAGATGTAGACTATGAAATACTATGATAAACTCATATTCGAGGTGTCACGTCCCGGTCGCACCGGTTTCTCCTTACCTCGTAATCCATGGCACTCACATACAGCACAATTGCCAGAACATCTAAAGAGGAATACACCAACCCTACTACCCGAAGTAAGCGAACCTGACGTGGTACGTCACTACACCAACTTGTCGAACATGAATTTTGGTGTTGATACGGGATTCTATCCATTGGGAAGTTGCACCATGAAGTACAACCCAAAGATAAATGAGGAAATGGCAGCCTTACAAACTTTCAAAAGTTTGCATCCACTACAACCTGATAAAACCACACAAGGAGCACTTGAGTTATACTACGAACTTAACCGTACACTAAGCCAAATTACAGGTATGGCAGAGTGTACGTTAAACCCATTTGCTGGAGCCCATGGTGAACTTACAGGCTTGATGATAATAAGACAATATCACCTGAAACGTGGTGATACCGAACGCACGAAAATTATCGTACCCGATAGCGCTCATGGAACAAATCCGGCCAGTGCAGCGGTATGCGGACTACAAGTGGTTGAAGTAAATTCGTCGACAGACGGAACTATTGATATAGAATCACTTAAGTCTGTACTTGACCACACGGTAGCAGGTATTATGATGACAAATCCCAATACCCTCGGACTCTTCGAAACACACATTTTAGAAATAGCCCAATTAGTGCACGATTGTGGAGGTCTGCTCTACTACGACGGTGCCAACATGAATCCGTTGTTGGGCAAATGTCGTCCGGGCGACATGGGTTTTGACGTACTGCACCTGAACTTGCACAAAACATTCTCAACACCGCATGGAGGCGGTGGACCCGGCTCCGGAGCGGTAGGAGTGGCTGCACATCTTACCGATTACTTGCCCAATCCACGTGTGGTAAAACTAGCTGATGGTACATTTGCCACCGAGAATAATCCGGAAGCTGCCGGACAAGTGTCTTCTTTCTTGGGTAATTATGGAGTGTTGATGCGTGCTTATACCTATATATTAACCTTAGGAAAAGAAAACATACGCATGGCGGGGCCGTTGGCAACACTCAATGCAAACTACATAAAAGAGTCGCTGAAGCAACACTACAAATTGCCTATTCTAGGTGTGTGCAAACACGAGTTTGTTTTTGATGGACTTCTGGATAATCCGAACAATTTGACAACACTCGATGTGGCCAAACGTCTACTTGATTATGGATATCATGCGCCAACCATTTACTTCCCGCTGCTCTTCCATCAATCTATTATGATAGAGCCTACCGAAACGGAATCGAAAGAAACCATAGACGAGTTCATCAACATAATGAAAGTTATTGCAGAAGAGGCTCGGACATCACCTGAAACATTGCAGCATGCGCCGCATCACACCCCTGTGCGTCGTCTGGATGAAACAACAGCTGCCAAGACGCCAATTCTGACTTTTGAAGAACTAACCAATGTCACACAATAAGCCTATGCATACCCCACTAATCATCATAGGAGCTGGCCCTGGCGGTTACGAAACAGCCTTGCTTGCTGCAAAACGTGGACTGGAAGTGACCCTCATCGAAAAAGGAAATGTTGGCGGAACGTGTTTGAACGAAGGATGTATTCCTACAAAGTCGTTCTGCCGTAATGCACAAATCCTCGATGAATTGAAACAGGCTGATCAGTTCGGAATAAGTCAACTGAACTATTCATTTGATTTTGCTGCCGTGCAACAACGTAAAGAACAGGTCGTAAGTCAACTGCGACAAGGTGTAGAAACTTTATTGACTCATAAACTGATTCACTTCGTTTCGGGCACGGCACAGTTTGTGGATGCACATACGGTTTGTGTAGAATCTACAACCTATAGCGCCGACCACATCATCATCGCAACCGGCTCCTCGGCACAAATGCTTCCTATCGAAGGAGCAGATTTACCTCAGGTAATCAGCTCCACAGAATTAATTCAACTTACCGAAG
>JAFOXE010000256.1 GCA_017425765.1 Paraprevotella sp.
GGGTTAATGAGGTTCAACTCTACCATGAGTTGACAACCGTTGCAGATACCCAACGATAGGGTGTCGGGGCGTGCGTAGAAGTTGTCGAGGGCTGCTTTTGCTTTGGGGTTGTAAAGGAACGCACCGGCCCAACCCTTGGCAGAACCCAATACGTCGGAGTTGGAGAAACCACCGCAGAACACAATCATGTTGATGTCTTCCAAGGTTTCGCGGCCGCTGATAAGGTCGGTCATGGTCACATCCTTCACGTCAAAACCGGCAAGGTAGAGTGAGTAGGCCATCTCGCGTTCACCATTGGTACCCTTTTCGCGGATGATGGCTGCCTTGATGCCGGAAGGAGTGCGGCGGTCGGCGTCGCAACCTACTTCGGCGGCCTTGCCACTGAATGGGTGTACGATGTTGATTTCAACCGGCTGCATCTTGTAGTTCTCGAAACGAGCCTTGGCGCAGCCGTTCATGCTCTGCTTGCGGTCGAGCAAATAAGAGGTGCTGTACCATACATCGCGCAAGTGGTCGATGCCAAATTGGTAGGTGGCATCTTCTTTGGTCACCAAAATGTGGCGTTCCTCTGTAGGCTGTCCTAACTTGATATAGCTGATTCCGGCTTCTTCCATCACCTCCTTGAATTCGGCTTTATGCTTGTCGGAAACTTGTACCACCACGCCCGGGTTTTCGGCAAATAGTGCACGAACCACGTCGGCATTGCGCATGGCATCGAGGCTGATTTCCATACCGCCTTCGGTGTTGGCGAAGCACATTTCCAAAAGGGTTGTAATCAAACCACCGGCAGAGATGTCGTGACCGGCCATGATTAAACCACGGTTCACCAAGGTTTGAACGGCATTGAACGCATCGCGGAAGTACTCGGGGTTGGTGCAAGTGGGCACGTCGCTGCCAATCTTGTTCAACGACTGTGCAAAGGCAGAACCGCCAAGTCGCAACTCGTCGAAGCTGAAGTCGATGTGGTAGAATGTGCTCTTTTCGTCGTTCACCATCACGGGCGAAACGGTTTTGCGAATATCACTTACCTCACCGCCGGAGCTCACAATCACGGTTCCCGGAGAGATAATCTTTTCGCCACCAGGATATTGTTGGCTCATTGACAACGAGTCCTTACCGGTGGGTACATTGATGGCCAAAGCGCAGCAGAACTCCGACAAAGCCTCTACACCACGATACAAACGGGCATCCTCACCCTCTTGTGAGCGGCAAGGCCACATCCAGTTGGCAGATAGTGAAATGCTGTCCAAACCGTCGGACAATGGGGCCCATACAATGTTGGTAAGAGCTTCTGCCACCGAAAGAACTGAGCCGGCAGCAGGATCGGCCAAGCCGGCTTGAGGGGCATGACCTAAGGCTGTGGCAATACCTTTCACGCCGCGATAGTCGAGGGCTACTACACCGCAGTCGCTCAACGGCAACTGCAATTCGCCTTGACATTGCTGACGTGCCACCTTACCGGTTACACTGCGGTCTACCTTGTTGGTGAGCCAGTCTTTACAAGCCACAGCTTCAAGTTGCAATACGCGACTTACGTATTCGTTCAACTTGCTTGCTTCGTAGGTAACGTCCTCATAGGTGCGTTCCACAGTTTTGTCTACCATGTAGGTCTTAGGACTGTGTCCAAACATCTGAGAAACTTCGAGGTCGAATGGACGGATGCCGTCTGCTTGTTCGAAAGCGAAGTGTGCATCGCCGGTGGTTTCGCCCACCACGTACATCGGGGCACGTTCACGCTCAGCAATTTTGCGTACGTGTTCGATGTGTTCTTCTTGGATAAGCAATCCCATGCGCTCTTGCGACTCGTTGGCAATGATTTCTTTTGCCGACAAGGTGCTGTCGCCAATGGGCAACTTACTCATGTCTATCACACCACCACATTCTTCTACCAACTCCGACAAACAGTTTACGTGACCGGCAGAACCATGGTCGTGGATGGACACCACAGGATTTACGTCTTCCTCGCAAAGAGCACGCACCAAGTTGTTGGCACGCTTTTGCATTTCAGGGTTGGCACGTTGAACGGCGTTCAATTCGATGCCTGATGAATAACGACCGGTGTCCACTGACGATACCGAGCCACCACCCAAACCAATGCGGTAGTTGTCGCCACCAACGACCACCACCTTGTTGCCCTTTTGAGGGGTGCCCTTCAAACAGTCGCGTTTGGTTCCGTAGCCCACACCGCCGGCCAACATGATTACCTTGTCGTAACCATAGCGTTCGTTGTTCTCTTGGTGTTCGAAAGTGAGCACCGAACCGGTGATAAGGGGTTGACCGAACTTGTTACCGAAATCTGAAGCTCCGTTTGAAGCCTTGATTAGGATTTGTTCCGGAGTTTGGTACAACCAATTGCGTACTGGAAGGATGTCTTCCCAATCGCGACCTTCGTCCAAACGAGGGTAAGAGGTCATGTACACGGCAGTACCTGCAATCGGCCAGCTACCTACACCACCGCCCATACGGTCGCGAATTTCACCACCGGTACCGGTTGAAGCGCCGTTGAATGGCTCCACGGTAGTAGGGAAGTTGTGTGTTTCGGCCTTGATGGAGATTACCGATTCAATATCTTTAATTACAAAATAGTCGGACGTAGAGTGATCTTTGGGTGCAAATTGTTCCACCACCGGACCTTCGGCAAAAGCTACATTGTCTTTGTATGCCGAAATAATCTTGTGAGGATTTTCCTGAGTGGTGCGCTTGATCATCTGGAACAAAGACGAAGGCTTCTCTTCGCCGTCGATGATGAACGTACCGCCAAAGATCTTGTGACGGCAGTGCTCTGAGTTGATTTGCGCAAAACCGAATACTTCAGAGTCGGTGAGCTTGCGGCCTAGTTGTCCTTCCACCTTATGCAAGTACTCGATTTCTTCGGGTGAAAGGGCCAAACCTTCCTGCTCGTTGTATTCTTCCAAATTCTCGATGGTCTGGATGGCAGCAGGTTCCAATTTTATGGCAAAAATGTTTTGATCCAATCCCTTGTACAAGCGTTGCAACATAGGGTCGTACTCGGCCTCTTCGTTGGCCACGGGGAAGTACTCCTCGATGCGAGAAATACCACTAATACTCATGTTCTGGGTGATCTCCACGGCGTTGGTGCTCCATGGGGTAATCATTTCGCGGCGGGGACCTACGAAACATCCCTCCAGATTTTCGGCATTTAGCGGCGTGGCCTCACCGTAGAGCCAGCATAGTTTTTCCACTTCTTCAGCAGAGAGCTGATGGTCGGCCTGCGTGGCAATCACGCTCTGACCTTGGGTTTTGAAAAATGATATTGGCATAATATATAGTATATAAGATTATATTCGCCTACAAAGTTAATCATTCTACACCAAAAACACGCGCTTCTGCATGCACAAAATGATTAGGGATTGTTAGGAAAATATGCACAAAAATATTATTTGATATTTAAATCTATTTATTTTTGTTAATATCGTAGATTTGACTACTTTTGTGCATGTGTATAAAGTCACACGGTGATGTGGCTGGGTTCAAGTCCCTTTTTCTTCTTGCTACAGACGTGTTTTGCCGCCTGCAACAACCTGATTGAGGCAAGAATTTACCTACGCAATTTACATTTTAATTTTACATAGTATGAAAACAAAACGTATTTGGCAGGGCGCCTTTGCGCTCTTGTTGTTGTGCACTTCATGTGTGGACAACGATTACGACTTGTCGAAGGATATCGACATGACCGTTACATTGGGAGGTCAGAATTTGACCATTCCGGCCAGTCAGACCGACGAAATTACGCTTGAGAAAATTCTTGATTTGGACGACGATGCCTCGTTGGAAGTGGTTTCAGCCGCCAACATCAATCGTTTTCCGGGTATGAACATCGGTGATTATGTTCTATACAAGACTACCGATAACCCCAACTATGAAAGTTATGGAGTGGAAGATGTAACCATAGCTATGTCGGGGCATGAAGAGGGTATTTCAGAGCCTATGAACTTTGGTGTGTGTCCGCCGATAGATATGGACATCACCGTGGAGGTTGAGGAATGTATCTCGTCTTTGGAGCTGAAGAGCAACAACGTAACCCTCGATATAGTGGAACTGCACGAGGCTGATGTGGACTTGGATGCGGTGATGACCCTTACGTTTACGGGTAACAACAATGTGAAGAAACTGCATCTTGAGCCGGATTGTAAGTTCGTGTTCCCCGAATACATCACTATGGAAGAAGTAAACCACAATGGTGCTTACGTCGAGGACGGACATACTGTGGTGTTCCCAGATGGATTGGATATCATGCAAGGCAAGAAAATGGAAGTCATGCTTAAGATTCATCATCTTGACTTCCGCAATCTTCCGGCCGGACAAGGTTTGTATGCTCCCGGATGCTTTGCTTTGAATATGGACATCCACATTCAAGGACATGCCACCCTGAATACCAAGGATTTTCCGACAGGAAATACTCCTGTGGTGTTGCAGTTGAAGGGTGTGGTAGATACAGAAAGCGAAATGACGGTGCAATCGGCTATCGGTGTGTTTAACCCCGAGTTGGATATTACGGTTGACCCGGTGGACGTAACCGGAATTCCGGAATTCCTAGCCAACAACGACACCCGTCTTGACCTGGCAAACCCGGTAATTAAGTTTACCTACGTCAACAACTCGCCTGCTACTATTGAGGTAAATGCTGTGGCACGTTCGTATGACGATAAAAACAACCTCTTGGCACAAGTGGGAATTGGCGCTGCACCTAAGGCCGGTTACGGATTGGTGCCCACCGCCCCCGTCATCTTAGGAACGGGTAGCAACCATGTGGCCTTGGTGCGTCGTAAAACTTCGGCCAACGACATCGAGATTCCGGCTTTGAACGACCTTATCGAACGCATTCCACATCAACTTTGTATTGAGGATATTCAGGCACAAATGGTGCAAGAACCCATCGAAGTAAAGGTGGGAGCCGACCGTTATAATGTTGAAACCGGTTACGAATTCATTGCGCCTTTGTGTTTTGGCAAGGACTTGAATATCGTGTATGAAGATACTCTTGACAGTTGGAATGAGGATGTGAAGGACTTGGACATCAAACAACTAACTGTTAACTTAGAGGCTATCAACAGCATTCCGCTAGATCTTGATCTTCGTGGTGCCAACAGGGTGTGGGCTATTGATGTGAACGATAATAAGATTGAGGATATTGTGGTAACCGTGGACGAGGCGAAAGGAGTTGTGAAGGCAGGTTCGTTGATGCAGCCTTCGGAGAACACGGTGAAGCTCACCCTTACGGCTAAGAGTGGTTCGTTGAAGAATTTAGACGGCTTGATTTATTGCTTGCAGGGTACTGAATCCGGTGCCGGTGTAGGTGTTCAACTCAATGAACGTCAATCGTTGAAGCTCACAGCTATAAAACTGAGTGTGCCCGGTGGTATAACAGTGGATATGAACTAAATGCATGGTGAAACATATAACAGAAAAACGATATGAAACGTGTTAAGATATATAGCATTATAGCCGGTGCTTTGATGATGATGCCGGCAGTGAGTGCATGGGCGCAGCAAGCCCTTCGTTCGGCCTATTTCTTGGAGGGCTACAGCTATCGTCATCAGTTGAACCCTGCTTTAGCGCCGGAACGTACTTATTTTAGTATGCCGATGTTGGGTAATATGAATGTGGGAGCACAGGGAAATGTGGGTTTGGACAACTTCTTGTATCCTACTTCCAACGGTGAACTCACTACCTTTATGAACGAGAGTGTGAACGGTAATGAATTTTTGGACGGTTTGAAAAGTACGAATCGCATACACATGGACTTCGACATGTCTATTTTCTCCGTGGGATTCCGTGCTTTTGGCGGTTTTAACACTGTGGACGTTAGCTTGCGTTCCGGACTTCGCATGAACTTGCCATACGAGTTGTTCGAGTTTATGAAGATGGGTCAGTCGAGCGCCTACACACAATATTCCATCGAGGATTTGGCCGTGAGCACCACAAACTATGCCGAAATAGCTTTAGGACATTCGCACCGCATCAACGACAAGTGGAATGTGGGAGCCAAAGTAAAGTTTTTGGTGGGTATGGCAGATGCCGAGGCTACAATCGACCGCATGAATCTTACCCTATCTAATGATGTGTGGAGCGTGCAGGGCAAGGGCGAGCTCAATGCCGCACTTAAGGGCTTGATGTTGCCTACAAAAGCCGAGGTAGGGGCGAAGTATGATATGCCCGAAGATGCCGATGCTATTGAATGGGATGAAGCAGATTATGACAGCCCGGGCGTGTCGGGTTTTGGTGTAGCCTTTGATTTGGGTGCAACCTACAAGGTGACTCGCGACTTGGAACTGTCGGCCGCAGTGCTAGACCTCGGTTTTATCAGTTGGAACAACAACATCAAGGCGCAAACCAGTGGCGAACAATGGACTTTCGATGGATTTAAGAATATTGCCATCGACCCCGAGGACCCCAACGATCCGAACGATATCGAAAATCAAATAGAACAAATTGGTGACGACTTGGAGCGCTTGGCCAACTTCCACAAAACAGAAGAGAAGGGTAGTCGCACTCGTATGTTGGGAGCCACCCTTAACGTGGGTGCGCAATATACGTTGCCGGCTTATCGCAAGTTGAAATTCGGTTTCTTGTCGTCAACTCGTTTGAATGGAGCGTACACATGGACAGAAGGACGTATCTCGGCCAACGTGACCCCGGTAAAGTGTTTCGATGCATCGGTTAACTATGCGCTTTCAACATTTGGCTCTACGTTGGGCTGGATTCTCAATTTCCATGCCAAGGGCTTCAACTTGTTTGTAGGATCTGATCATCAGTTCTTCAAGGTTACTCCGCAATATATACCTGTAGGCAAGATGAATACCAACTTCAGCATGGGTATCAACTTCCCGTTGGGTAATAGAAAGAGTTTGTA